>JAJRTC010000183.1 GCA_024278445.1 Nitrospirota bacterium | reverse complement strand
TGCGGCCCGATCGGCCCCCATCTTGAAGGCAGGCACACCGATATGGGGCAGTATATCCCAACCACGGGCGTTCCGACGGCGGAAGCTATGTGCAAAGGCCCAGTACTTGGCGCTATAAAAACGTCAAACTCAGTCAGGGCGGATATAAGCCCCTTCAAACCGTCTTCCCCAATGTATGTTGTGGTACCTCCAGTTTTTTGTGCGATTCTTTCAACCATTTGCCGCTCTTGCGGTGAGCCTGTAATTACAACATCGGCTCCTGCCAGAGACAGCTCGTTTACAAGTTCAATATATTTTTGCTCCGGCCAGTTGCGTGCGGAACCTCCGCTTCCGGGATGAACGCCGATTAGAGGTTTATTTTCGTTTCGGGTGAATATTTTTCCCCTTTTGCTTTGTACCGCTATTTTTATTTTTCTGAGAGGACTTATGTCCAGCGGCCATAAAAGGTCCAGGTTATGATCCGCCTCATGCTTTTTACTTTTCGACCTGCGCTGGGTTATTCTGTGAGTTAAGAATATCTGCGCAAGCTTTGTTGCGGGGCCTATTCTTTTTGGTATTCCGGCTATCATCGTTAATGCGGCAACTGAAAAGTTTGAATAAAGTACGATAGCCACGTCAAAATCTTTTAATTTTACCTCGTGCAAAATGCGGGGAAACTCTTTTAGAGGAATGTGCGAGGTTTTTGATTTGAACGATATAACCTCGTTCACGTCGTCCCGTTCCGTTAAAAGATCGCGGGTATAGTCTCGTGTAAGCGCGCAGATGTATGCGTTTGGCATGGCTGATCGTAAAGACGCGAAAACCGGAAGCGATAAAACCACGTCTCCCACTCGGTCTGTTCGAACCACTAAAATTCTTGACTCAGGCTTTGCGCCAAGTTTGTCATTCATCATCACATTTTAGCATGGGAAAGTCAGGTTGTTGCCCGTCGCCTGGAGTCTTAATGTAGCAGGCCGCCATGTGGCCTTCTGAAATCTATTTCCGTATCTGTCATTTTAGACCGGATGATGCTCATCACAGGGTCGGGGAACATCTCGTCGCACTCGTTCAGGTAGCGGAGGACGGATACGCTCCATGCCGTTTCGTCCGGAGTTTCTATGATGGCGATGTTCTGGCCTTCAAGTTCCGAGAGCGCTTCGTCCCGCATTTTGTCTATGCTTTCGGCTTCAACTTTTCTGCTTATGGATAGCGGGCGCAAGGGGGACACATGGTAGACCTCAAGGCCTTTTAATTCGTCGGAGATATCGCCGCCTGCAAGTTCTTCTATCGATATCATCCCTGATGAACCCACACGGTCAGGGTCGCCAACGGTGGCGATATATGCAGGCGCTTTATGTATAAGCGACTGTTCCGCCACCCCGACGCGTAAAACGGCTTTTTTACCATCGGTTGAAGGGCCGAACACCGCAAAATCCCACCGGTTGGGGACAAGTTCCATCTGGCGCTGGTGAATCACCGTTTTTTCAACGGTTTCCTCTACTTTTTTCCAGAGTTTTTCTTTTGCCGCTACGATCTTTACTTTTCCCATTATCTCCACAGTCTATTATTTAGCGCTCAAGCATACAATATCATGTGTTTATAATCCATATGTTCCCTTGTTTTTCATATCGGGCCTAATCCGGGATTTGGGCAGGTTTTCTTGTGCATCTTTCCCAATAGCCACCAGCCTGCACCTATGAATATCGCAAGTGACAATACAGCCAGCCGATGCTGTATCGTTCCGCCTAACGGTGCGAAAAGAGCAACAATAATTCCCCACACCATCGGGCCGAAAATCGACGACGCTTTTCCCGCAAGGTAATAAAAACCAAAAAACTCACCTATGCGCTCAGGCGGCGCAAGTTCCACCAGAAGCGTTCTTCCGGCAACCCACACGCCCCCCATCGCTATTCCGGCGAGTGGGCCTATGCACCAGAACAGGGTTTCATTTGTGACCGATGCTGTGAATAGGAGCGTAAAAACCCATAACGCGCAGATGATCTTGAATATTTTTAACGCGCCGAACCGGTTGACCATAAAACCCCAAAACAGGGCTCCTATAGCCGCGCCAAGCGTTGCGGTGACAAGGAAAATATTCAGCTTGCCACCAGATAATCCTGCCACCCTGTCTGCATAAAGAGCCATGAACGCTATCACCGTGTTCTGCCCGTCCAGAATCAAAAAGTTCGCCAGCATAAAAATGAAAAGGGGCCGGTGGGCCCTTATAGTTTTTAACGTGCCGGTGATTCTGTGGAATGCATGCGACGTTATGTTTTTTGTTTCGCGCGATTTGCCATAATCTTTCACCAGCAAAAAACAGGGGATGGAGAAGAACAGGAAAAGGAAGGCTGTGGCAAAGTATACGGAGGACGACCCGAAATGTGATTCCACCGGCATAATCACGAGCAGACCGAAAACCGCACCGATATATCCTAACGCTACGCCAAAACCTGCAGTGCGGGCGACACTCGTTCCGCGTGCGACGTTCGGCAATAATCCATCATAAAAAACAAGTGCCGATTGATAGCAATAGTTCGCAATAATAAAAAGCAGAAGCCCGGTGAAAAGCGAATCGGTAAAACCTATTCCTGCCGTGGCAAAACATGAGCCGAGCGTAAGCCACACTATCGGTCTTATCCGCTTACCCGTATGGTCGGAGATCGCGCCGAGGATCGGAATGCTCACCGCGACCAAAAACATGGAGAGTGATAGGGCGGTTGAGTAATAAATATCTCCTGCGCCATGTTCTTTCGTCACCCACAGCGGGAAGTAGCGGGAGATAATGTTCATAGAGAAGAGCGTGTTAGCAAAATCGTATAGTGCCCATGCGAAGATCGCTTTTTTATCGCCCCGTGTCACTTGCGCTTTCTCCAATAGCAGGTTGTTTCGGTGTCATTCTGAGGCGGAGCCGAAGAATCCCGCTTTTGCATGGGCTTCTTCGTCGCCGCTGGTTCCTCAGGATGACACATGAACGTGGATTCTTATATCGTAAGAACTAGCAGGTTGCTGAAAAAGTCGTTCAAACTGTCATTCTGAGGAGCCGCAGGTAACGAAGAATCTCATAACACTATTAATATCAACGGTTGAGATTCTT
>JAJRTC010000182.1 GCA_024278445.1 Nitrospirota bacterium | reverse complement strand
TTGTGTTTTATCCACGTGGACGGCGATACAGAAACGTGTGAAAGAGTTCATGATATCGATGCTCTTGCTGGAAGTCGGCATGGTTGGCGTTTTCTGTGCTCTAGACTTCTTCCTGTTCTACGTTTTGTGGGAGCTCATGCTGATCCCGATGTATCTTATGATCGGCGTCTGGGGCGGTGAGCGGAGGATCTACGCCGCCGTCAAGTTTTTCCTTTACACTATGTTCGGCTCGGTGCTGATGCTGGTGGCTATCATCTGGCTTTACTTTCATCAATACGACCTTACCGGCCAATGGACGATGGATATCCTGGCCTACCACGGGTTGCCGATACCTGCGGTGGCGCAGTCGCTGTTGTTCCTGGCCTTCTTTCTGGCGTTCGCTATTAAAGTACCTATGTTCCCGTTCCACACATGGTTGCCAGACGCCCATGTTGAGGCACCTACGGCAGGTTCCGTTATTCTGGCCGGTATACTGCTGAAGATGGGCACTTATGGTTTCTTAAGGTTTTCACTGCCGATATTTCCTATCGCAACCGAGCAGGCGATGTGGTGGGTTTCGTGGCTTGCGCTTATCGGCATCGTTTATGGCGCTCTTGTAGCCATGGTTCAGGACGACATGAAAAAGCTGGTGGCCTACTCTTCCGTTAGTCACTTGGGCTTTGTGGTGCTTGGCATATTTGCGTTAAACGTTCAGGCTATCGAAGGCGGGATTATCCAAATGATAAACCACGGCCTTTCAACCGGTGCCTTGTTCCTTGCGGTAGGCGTTTTATATGAAAGACGGCATACCCGCCTTATTTCTGAATATGGCGGCATTACAAGTAAAATGCCGGTGTTCGCCGCAATCTTTATGATAGTTACGCTCTCGTCTATAGGCCTTCCCGGTTTAAACGGATTCGTTGGCGAGTTCCTTATTTTGCTGGGAACGTGGGAGGCCAACCCGATTTATGCGGCAATAGCTACGACAGGCGTTATATGGGCGGCGATTTACATGCTGTGGATGTTCCAGCGGGTAATGTTTGGCAAGATAACCAATCCGCTCAACGAAAAGTTGAAAGACTTGAACCTGCGGGAGATCGCGTATTTCACGCCTCTTCTTATTCTTATTTTTCTGATTGGTGTTTACCCCACGCCGTTTTTAAAGAAAATGGAACCGTCGGTTAAGCATCTTGTGACGAATGTCAACAGGGCCGTGGCGGCGCACAAGAGCAAAACGGAGATACCGACGGGTGTGGCTGTAAATGTAGATGAAAATGGTAAAACGCAGTATACGGTTAAGAAAACTGACGGAGAAGGATAGCATTTGATGGAAATGATACAAATACCGGAAGTCTCTTTCGGGGCCATCGGGCCTGAGATAACGCTGGTTGTTACCGCGTCCCTTCTTTTACTGCTGGAGGTTTTCGGGAACGACAAAAGCAGGGATAGCTTGGGCTACATAGCGTTAGGCGGAGTTCTGGCCGCTTTCGGGTTTGCCTATAACATGACGGGCGAGCCGTGGATCGCGTTTTCCGGCCTCTACTCCGTAGATAACTTCTCCACCTTTTTCAAGCTGATCTTCCTGCTCGCTACGGGGCTTACGATTCTGATATCCAAAAAATATAGCGATTCAGACAAAATAGACAACGGCGAATATTATGCCCTTCTGCTTTTCGCCACCTGCGGAATGCTTGTAATGGCATCCGGGGCAGACCTTATAACCATCTTCATGGGCCTTGAGCTTATGTCTATATCGTTATATGTTCTCGCCGGGTTTACAAGAGACAGGCTCGTGTCTAACGAAGCTTCGATGAAATATTTTATTTTAGGCTCTCTCTCTACTGGCATAATGCTTTACGGCATGGCGCTGGTTTATGGCGTAACCGGCTCCACTACTTTATATGAGATAGGCACAGCAGTTTCCGCCGGGGGGCCGAACGGCTCTCTGCTTACCGTTGGCGTGGTTTTACTACTTGTCGGCTTTGCTTTTAAGGTCGCCGCCGTTCCGTTCCATATGTGGACACCCGATGTTTATCAGGGCGCTCCGGCTCCTGTTACGGCTTTTATGTCTGTCGGGCCAAAGGCCGCAGGTTTTGCGGCCCTTTTAAGGGTGATGGCTGAAGGTTTCCCCGCGATGAAAGACGATTGGTGGGCGATTATATGGATTCTGGCAGTCGCCACTATGACCATGGGCAATCTAATGGCGCTTGTGCAGGATAACGTTAAAAGAATGTTGGCCTACTCCTCCATCGCTCATGCAGGATACCTCTTGGTAGGCCTTGTGGCGGCGAGCGAAATGGGAGTTTCCGCCATCCTTTTTTACATGCTGGCATACACTTTCATGAATATCGGCGCTTTTGCGATTGTGGCGATTGTGGCCAAAAAAGATGAGAGACGTTTAGGCTTTGCCGATTATACCGGCATGGGATACTCTCACCCTCTGCTTGCCGTGTCGCTTGCCGTGTTTCTTTTCTCGCTTGCGGGTCTTCCACCCACGGCAGGCTTTGTCGGCAAATTCTATATCTTCATGTCGGCACTCGACGGAGGATATGTCTGGCTTGCCGTCATCGGTGTTGTTAACTCGGTCGTATCGGTTTTCTACTACCTGCGTTTAACCGTTGTTATGTATATGAAAGAAGCGGAGCCAACCGCCGTTCCATCCGCCCCGCTTACGTTTGCCACGCCGGTTATAGTGGCTTTGGTGGTTTCCGTTTTAGGCACACTCTGGCTGGGTCTTATGCCTGGCGACTACATCACATTTGCCCGGTCCGCTTTTTTGGTCTTTTAGTTGCGTTGCCGCCAAATATGACCCCCCTTTGGGGAATGACAAAATTGCGCTACCGCCAAATATGACCCCCTTGGGAAAATAACAAAAACGTTGCCGCCAAATATGGCACCTGTTGGAAATTAAAAACCTGACCGGAGGTTGCTAACCCGAAACGTCTACCCCGGCTTTTATTATCAACGCAAAATCGTAGGCTTTAAGGCTTGCTCCGCCAACCAGACCGCCGTCTATATTCTCGCATTTAAAAAGCGTTAGGGCGTTGCCTGCGTTTACCGACCCGCCATACAAAATGCGTATGGCTTGCGCTTCTGCCTCGCCGAAAAGTTCGCCTGTCTTTTTACGGATGTTGGCATGGGCCTCGTCTGCTTCCTCTGGTGTGGCGGTTTTACCGGTTCCTATTGCCCACACGGGTTCGTAAGCTATTACGACAGGATCAAGCGAGTGGCGTTCGAAATCTTTAAACGCCCCTTCAATCTGCCTGTCGAGAACCTCAAAAGTCTTACCGGCTTCACGCTCTTCTAAAGTTTCGCCAACGCACACGATAACTTTTAAACCTTCTTCCAGTGCTATTTTCAGCCTGCGATTTACTGTTTCGTCTGTTTCGGCAAAATATTGCCTGCGTTCT
>JAJRTC010000181.1 GCA_024278445.1 Nitrospirota bacterium | reverse complement strand
GAGCAGTCGACATACAAAAAGATAGACCCATCGGCGCTCTACTGCGTGCGGACAGACGACGGAGGGGTAACGGTAAAACGGGTTCAGCAAGACGGCAATAACCGCCTGTTGCTGATTCCGATAAACATTATTGATGTGCAGGTGCAAGTGGTCGAGCTGAAAAGGGGCGGAAAAACACCTATTCTCGGCAGGGTCATCGGCTCCTGGCGCCATTTTTGAAGAGGAAAATCATGAAAAAACTGGCTATTGTTGCATTTGTGGCGGCGTTGGCGGGATGCTCTGTTGCCAACGTTGTAAATCGAGGGGAATATGTAGACAGAAATACAATAAAACAGGGGGAACCGCGCAAGGGAATACTTGCAAAATTTGGCGAACCCATGGAAACAGAAACTAAAGACGATGGCACAAGGTCTGATATGTTTCGCATTGAGCAGGGCGAGAAAAAATCAGGCAAGGCTATCAAGGGGGCGGCTTTGGTGGTGGCTGCGGTTCTGACTCTTGGACTGTCAGAGTCTGTAGCGCACCCCACTACAGCTGGCAAGGAGTATGTTGTGTTTGAGGTTTTCTATGACAAAAATGACAGGGTGGACAAGGTTATATTTATTTCAGAATAGTGGTGACAAACAGGATGGGGCAATAGGGGAACACACATGAAACAAACATTAATAGCAATCTGCCTGCTGGCTCTTGTTAGTTGCGCCACGTCACAGCATACATCAAACGGACAATTTGAGGTAGTTACAGTTAAAGAAATTGCAATGAGCAAAACGGATATTTACAAAAACTCATTGCTCTGGATTGCCGACTCATTCCGCTCTGCTTCAAGAGTCGTAGAATATAAAGACCTTGATAGTGGAGCGATCGTAGGAAACGGAGTCATTAAATTTAGGTGGGGAGGGGTGATATCAGAAACGGCACAATTTAAAATGAAAATAGAGGCAAAAGAAAAGAAGTACCGCATAACATTTAAACAAGTGGAAATCCTATCGAAGGGTGAATGGCTTCCGATCGAGTCATATATGAAAAGAAGGTTAATGTATCCGAAACTTGCAAAAAGATTGGATACATTGTCCGAAGATCTTCAGATTTATCTGCAAAACACAGAGTCAGAAAAAAAATGGTAAACTTTTATAATTCAGCCTGTTTCGTTTTTTAATATTTTATCGTTCATCAAAAAAAAACCTAAAGGAGCAGGTATTGGCTTCCGATACTAAGTTAAGTGATATTTTGTTTTAACCATATCGGGTAGCGTTTGGAGGTTTTAAAATGAGCGAAGTTAACGGTGTCAGAGCCGATCTGATCGCCCGTTTCAAGCGCGAAATCCAGGATAAAACATACAAGGTTAAATCTGAAGAATTGGCCGACAAAATCACCCAGAAACTAAGGGAAGAAGAAACATTCTCCTCTATGGGTAAAAAATACAAGTTAAAAGGCTGGACAGCCTAACCACCCTCCGCCGCCCCCCCCCCCGCAAGTTGACTTTAACCCCCGATTACGATAAATTGACCCCGTTTATCCTTTTGTTATTAAAAGACTTCACATTCATGAACGGGTTTTAAAAATGAAGATAAGGAAAGCGGTTTTCCCTGTGGCAGGCCTGGGGACGAGGTTTTTGCCAGCGACAAAAGCCACCCCGAAAGAAATGCTCCCCCTCGTAGATAAGCCCTTGATCCAGTATGTAGTGGAGGAAGCTATTACAGCTGGGATAACAGAGATAATAATGGTAACAGGGCGCAACAAAAACGCCATTGAAGATCATTTCGACCGCTCCGTTGAATTAGAACTCCTGCTCAAAGGCAAAGGGGCAACAGATCTTTTAAACCTGACCCGAAAAATTACCGACATGTGCGATATCAGCTACATCCGTCAAAAAGAGCCCAAAGGTTTGGGGCACGCTATCTTGCGCGCAAAAAACCTTGTAGGGAACGAGCCGTTCGCCGTTCTTTTGGGTGACGATATTATTTATTCCACCGGCAAGCCCGGCATAGCCCAGCTAACGGACGTATTCGATAAAAAGCAGGCCCCGGTAATAGCGGTGGAAAAAGTCCCTATGGAAAACATAAGCGCATACGGCGTCATAGACTATAAAACCACCGAAGAGGGGGTAGAAATAACGGCGTTGGTTGAAAAACCGCCTGCCGACGAGGCTCCCTCCGACCTTGCGATAATAGGGCGCTATATCCTGACACCTGAAATTTTCGAATATATAGAGCGAACAGAACCCGACGCCAAAGGTGAAATTCAACTTACGACGGCGTTAAATGCCATGTTAGGGTCATCCTCCATGTTCGCCTGCCAGTTTGCCGGAACCAGATATGACGCAGGCGACAAACTCGGGTTTTTAAAAGCCACGGTTGAGTTTGCTCTCAGACGTGATGACCTGGGCGCGGATTTCAGAAAATATCTAAAGGGACTTTCATTGTAACTTACGGCGACAGCCCCGTATCTTTCGCAAGTTTTTTTGTGGTATGATCCCACTGTAGAAGTTCCTTAAAATCAATCACCAAGCAAGGGACGTTATGAGCCCCGAACGTAGAAAAAAATCGAGCCTGCACGATTTTGCGATTATTGACCAGGTGATGTCACAGTCCGGCTCCATCTCCGCCCAGACAGACGTATTAGGCGAGAGCCGTTTTGTTCAAATAGACGTTTACGAAACATCCGATAACATAGTAGTAGAATTCGATCTGCCCGGAATGTCGATCGACGATATAAAGGTGAACGTACAAAAAGACTGGCTCATAGTGGACGGGATGAAAAAAGAGGGCATCCATGACGAGAAAGTTAACTACCTTTGCATGGAACGCGATTTCGGTTCAATAAGACGCAGGCTGAAAATCCCTGGGGTGATAGATCCTAACGACGTAACGGCGAAATATATAAACGGCGTTCTTGAAATAAAATTACCAACGCGGGTCGATCGCAGAAAAAGCGCCCGTAAAATACAGATTAACGGAAGCGAAGGCTAAGAGATATCATGCCACCAATAGATGGAGACGACAGCACGTTACTCGAAGAAGATACTCTGCTCGACGTGCAAACGGACTTTGACATACCCACAACTCTGCCACTGCTCCCCGTGCGGGACATTGTGGTGTTTCCTTTCATGGTACTGCCACTGTTCGTAGGGCGTGATAGCTCCATCCAGGCGGTTAACGAAGCGCTGGCAGGTAACAGGATGATGTTTCTGCTGGCGCAAAAAGATTCATCTATAGAAAACCCGACCCCGGACGAGCTATATAAAACCGGAACAGTCGCCATGGTAATAAGGATGTTAAAGCTACCGGACGGCAGGGTAAAAATCCTGGTGCAAGGCTTATCAAAGGCAACCGTTAAAGTCTTCAACCAGCGCGAACCGTTCTATAACGTCGACATAGAAAAAATAGAGGAAACAGACGAAAAGGTATCTGCTGAAGACGTCAAGGGCGAGGCGATGATGCTAAACGTCCGCAAGCAGTTAGAGGCAATGATAAACCTTGGCAAACAGGTTGCGCCAGACATACTTGTAATAGCTGAAAACTTAAACGAACCGGGTAAACTTGCCGATCTTATGGCGGCGAACCTGGGGCTAAAGGTGGAAGATGCCCAAGCGGTTCTTGAAATAACAAAACCGCGCAAGCGGCTCAAAAAAGTTTCTGAGCTTTTAAGCAGGGAAATTGAGCTTCTTAGCATGCAACAAAAGATACAGAGCGCGGCCCAGGAGGAGATGTCTAAAAGCCAGCGAGAATATTATCTACGTGAACAGCTTAAAGCCATCCAGAAGGAACTTGGCGATATAGACGAGAAGACCGAGGAAATTAACGAGTTACGAGACAAAATAGTAAAAGCCAAAATGCCGGAGGAGGTAGGAAAAGAAGCCGAAAAGCAGTTAAACCGCCTTGGTAAAATGCATACTGAATCAGCCGAGGCGACAACCGTCCGAACATTCCTTGAGTGGATGGTGGAAACCCCGTGGTCAACAGAAACTGAAGACAAGCTGGACCTTAAACGCGCCCGCAAAGTGCTGGATGAAGACCATTATGATTTGGAAAAGGTAAAAGAACGCATTCTTGAGTATCTTGCAGTGCGAAAGTTGAAAAAAAGGTTAAAGGGGCCTATCCTCTGTTTCGCGGGGCCTCCCGGAGTTGGCAAAACGTCGTTGGGGCAATCTGTCGCCCGCGCGTTAGGCAGAAAGTTTATACGCATAAGCTTGGGCGGCGTTCGTGACGAGGCAGAAATACGCGGGCACCGCAGAACATATATAGGAGCAATGCCGGGCAGGATCATACAAGGCTTGAAACAGGCAGGCTCTAACAATCCTGTTTTCATGATGGACGAGATAGACAAGCTCGGCTCTGATTTCAGGGGCGACCCCAGTTCCGCCCTGCTTGAGGTGTTAGACCCCGCACAGAACCACGCCTTTGTAGATCACTACTTGGGTGTCCCGTTCGACCTGACCAACGTAATGTTTATAACCACGGCAAACACCATGGACAACATCCCCTCCCCTCTGCTCGACAGGATGGAAGTGATCCACCTGGCAGGCTACACTGAAGAAGAAAAACTGCACATAGCCCGCAAATATATAATACCCCGGCAGTTGGAAGAAAACGGCATAACCAAAAGCCACTTCAAAATTACGGACGAAGCTATAAAGGGGATAATACAGGGCTACACACGGGAGGCCGGGCTTCGCAACCTTGAGCGAAACATAGCCTCGGTATGCAGGAAAGTAGCAAAAGACGTTGCCAGCGGCAAAAAGAGGCTTCGCAAAATAAACGACAAAACCTTGCACGATTATCTCGGCGTGCAAACTTACCTGCCAGAAACGGAACAGAAAAAAGACATGGTAGGGGTTGCAACGGGCGTAGCATGGACAATGGCCGGCGGAGAAATCATGCACGTTGAGGCTACCCCGATGCGCGGTAACGGCAAGCTCATGTTAACGGGCAAGCTAGGCGAAGTCATGAAAGAATCGGCCCACGCCGCCCTTACGTTTATCCGTTCAAGGGCCGATAGCCTTGGTATACCAGAAGATTTTGCCGGCGGCACAGACATACACGTCCACGTTCCGGCAGGAGCAATACCAAAAGACGGGCCATCAGCCGGAATAACCATCGCAACGGCAATAACCTCCGCCCTTACCGGGATACCGGTGCGAAAGGATATCGCGATGACAGGAGAAATCACCCTGCGCGGACGCGTTCTCCCTATAGGAGGCTTAAAGCAAAAGGCGCTTGCGGCGAAAAGAGCCGGCATAAGCGACATGATAATACCGGAAACCAACGAAAAGGATTTAGAAGAGATACCGGAACATATCCGCAAAACAATGACTTTTTACCTGGCTAAAACGGCCTTGCAGGTTCTGGAATGGGCGCTTGTAGAGAGACCAAATTCTCACAAAAAAACTGCGGGTGAAAAAAAACCTAACGGCAGAGCCGAGGAAAAAACGTCATCAAAGAAAAAGAAAACCACCAGAACGGCCATCACCATGAAAATTGCGGCCAAAGCCGGAAAATCAAAAGGCGTATAATCCAGGAGCTTGTCGGGCTTATAAAATCGTAACGAGAAGAAACCAGACTGACTCCTAGGCGCTTGCTTTTTTAACCTTTTTCTTTCTTTTCCCTGCCGTAGCAGGCACCCCCTTTTTACCGTTCCACATCAAAAGAATGGGGCTTGCCACAAAGATGGAAGAATAAGTACCAACACCTACGCCGACCAAAAGCGCAAACGCAAAGTCATGGATAACTTCGCCGCCGATGAAAAATATGGACATGACAACAAAAAGGGTAGTACAGGAAGTCAGCAAGGTGCGGCTTAAGGTTTGGTTGATGGAGATGTTCATAACCTCCGCCATCGCAATGCCACGTTTTAATTTAAAATTCTCTCTTATCCTGTCGAACACGACGATGGTATCGTTCAGCGAATAACCGATGACCGTCAGGATAGCCGCCACGGCGGAGAGAGTTATCTCCTTGTCAAAAACAGAGAAGGCACCAATGGTTAGTATCGTATCGTGTGCAAGCGCAACAATAGCCGCAACACCGAAACGAAGCTCAAACCTTAGCGTGATATATAAAAGTATGCCGGTAAGCGAATAGAAAAGAGCCAAGAACGCCTTTTGCCTGAGGTCGCCCCCAACTTTGGGCCCCACCATTTCCACACGTTCAACCGTGAAGTTTTCGCCATAAGCGTCGTGCAACCCGGCTTGTACGGCTTGCGAACGCGTTTTCCCGGCACCTGCCTCTGGCGCTTGAGAAACACGAACCAGGAAATCCTGTTTGGAACCGAACTCCTGTATATTAAAGTCACCGATGTTAAGCTTGCTTATAATTTTGCGTATATTGGCGACCGGCTCTTCTTTTAAAAACTTAAGTTGAATTATTTCACCGCCCTTAAAGTCGATGCCATAATTCGGCCCGCCATGAGCGATAAGTGAAATAATGGAACCAAGTATCAAAACCGCAGATAGCGTAAATGCTATCTTGCGTTTTCCAAGAAAATCTATTTTAGTATTATTTTTTATAAGACGCATCGTTAAATCTTAAGCTCCTTTAGCCTTCTTCCACCCAGGTACCAGTTAAAGAGGGTGCGAGAAACAAATATGGCCGTAAAGAGGCTTGCCACAATGCCTATACACAGGGTGATTGCAAAACCCTTAACAGGCCCCGTGCCGAACTGGAAAAGTACCACGGCGGCTATGAGGGTTGTAACGTTCGCGTCTATAATCGTAAGGAACGCCTTGCTGAACCCGGAATCCACAGCCGACCGCACAGTTTTGCCAAGCTGTAACTCCTCACGTATTCTCTCAAACACAAGGACGTTGGCATCCACCGCCATGCCGATCGTAAGGATGATCCCTGCGATACCGGGCAAAGTCAAGGTAGCGCCAAAATAGGCCAGCGCCCCTGCAAGTATCACCATGTTAAAAAACAACGCCACGTTGGCAATCAGGCCGCCAAACTTGTAGTAGAGCAGCATAAACAGCAGTACCGAGATGGCCCCTACTATTATTGAATTCACACCGCGCCTAACGGAATCACGCCCAAGCGACGGGCCTACGGAGCGCTCTTCTAATTTTATCAACCTTGCAGGCAGTGAACCTGTGCGAAGGACTATGGCAAGGTCCCGTGCTTCCTCGTAAGAGAAGCTCCCCTCAATCATGCCGTCGCCCGATGTTATAGGCTCTTTTATCCTTGGCGCGGAATAGACATGCCCGTCTAACACTATCGCCATGAGCTTGCCCTGATTCTCGGTTGTCACCCGGCCAAAAAGTCTCGTTCCCTCCGAGTTCATGGTAAAGGAGACATAAGGCAGGCTCATCTGGCCCACGCTAACGTCGGTGCTAGCCAACATATCGCCTGTAACCTCAACTTTTTTCTTTACCAGGTAGGGTATTTTGCGGATGGTCTCTTTCGTTATCGGGTCTACTTCCTTGCCGTAAAGGATTTCAGAGTCGGCGGGAACACCGGCAGACTCCGCCTCGCGAACGGAATATTTCTCGTTTAACATGCGAAACTCAAGCTTCGCCGTTTGCCCGATAAGTTTTTCGGCCCGCGCCCGGTCTTCAATTCCGGGTAGCTGGATTAATATACGGTTATCCCCTTGTCTTTGTATGGAAGGTTCGGCCACGCCAAACTCGTCTATCCTGTTTCGCAATGTTTCAAGGGCCTGATCTACTGTGTTTTCGTACATATCATCCCTGTATTGGGCAGTATATTTGTATGTAACGAAAGTCCCGTCCCCGGTTGTGACAGGCTCTAATATCGAATAGCTATCCGCTATGGCTTCATCGGCCTTCCGCCTGTCGTCCAGGCTTTTATACTTGGCTACGATGCTTTCGCCATCCCGCGTTACAGACTCAGGCGTAACGCCTTTATCCTCAAGAAACTTGCCGAGATCGCTTGTGGTGTTATCCACAGCGGCCACGATAGCCTCGTCAGTATCGACCTCATACACAAGGTGCATGCCACCCTGCAAGTCAAGCCCCAAGTTTATTGTTTCAGATAGCGGAAAAGCCGAGAAGGCGGCAAGCCCCACTATGAGTAGCGTAACGCCAATCCTTGATAACAGGATTTTATTCATTTTTGTTTTTCGTCCTGTTTCTCTCCGCTACCACCGGCGTCGAAGGTACGCTCGGAAACCGCCGAACGTTGAACCTTTATCCGCACCCCTTCGGCTATTTCAATAATGGCAACGTCATCCTTTATTTTGTGAACCGTGGCGATTATCCCACCCGTGGTGACAACGGTATCCCCTTTTTGCAGTGCATCCTGCATATCCTTTACCCCCTTGTTACGTTGGGATTGCGGGCGGATAAGGAGAAAGTAGAATACGGCGAAAAGCCCCAGATAAAAAACAAGCATCACCATGACGTGTCCTTCGGTGTTCTCCGCACCCTGAGGAGCCGCCATGGCCGTCATAGCCCTAAGCATTAAATCGTATTGCATATTAAGTATATTCAGAAAATAATCGGAAAATAAAAGGGGCATGTTAATTGAAAAAAAGAACGTTTGCAAGAAAAACCGCTTTTTTAGCGCTCTAATTGATTTGACATTACCCTGCCCCCAAACTACGATTCAAAAGAGCCGTGGTTTGCCCGGAAAACAATCATACAGGCCGAAAAATTTAAAATGTCGGAACTCAGGCGCGACCCGGTTGTAGACCGATGGGTCATCATTTCTTCAAACAGGGCAGGAAGGCCTATGACCCCGTGGACAAAACCTGAACAGACGGAGGAATTTTTCTGCCCCTTTTGCGGGGGAAACGAAGACTCTACCCCCAAAGAAACTTTCGCCGTAAGGCCTGACAAAACAAAACCGGACGCCAGGGGATGGAGCCTTCGCGTTGTGCCTAATAAATTTCCTGCGCTTATATCAAAAGGGGAGGTTATCCGTTCTGAGAATGGCCTGTTTTTATCTGTAAGCGGCGTAGGGGAACACGAAGTGCTAATTGAAACGGCGTGCCATTCAGAATCGCTTGCAGACCTTCCGGCTGAACGGGTGGCAGACCTTTTTCGCGCGGTAAAACTCCGCACGCTCAAATTTAAAAGTGACAAAAAAAATCTGTGCGTCCAGTTTTTTAAAAACCACGGAATGGCCGCCGGAGCTTCTCTTGAACATTCACACTCACAAATTATTGCTATGCCGGTTATATCGAAACAGTTAAAGGAACAGCTCGACGGCGCAAAAAGCCGTTTTAAAGAGCTTGGACGTTGCGTATATTGTGAAATAATGGAGGCTGAACTAAAAACAGGAGCCCGTGTGATAAGCGAAAACCTTGATTTTGTGGCTATAGCCCCTTTCGCGCCCCGGTTTGCGTACGAAACGATGATATTACCCAAAAACCATTCAGCCCGTTATGAAGAAACCAGTAATGATACGCTGGCCTCGCTCGCCCGAATTTACAAGGACATCTCTTTTCGTATCAACTCACTCCTTAACAACCCGCCATACAACATGACTATCCACACAGCCCCTCTTAATAACAACCAACACGACAAAAGCTTTCATTGGCATATGGAAATATGGCCCGTTACAACACGTGTAGCAGGGTTTGAGTGGGGGTCTGGGTTTCACATAAACTCCGTATCGCCGGAAAAAGCGGCCACGGCCATGAGAGAGGTGCAACCCTTATGACGAAAAAAAACCTTACGATAGTATTCGTATCGGCAGAGGCAGAACCATATTCCAAAACCGGCGGATTGGGTGACGTCTCCGGCGCTTTATCTCTTGCCCTGTCGGAACTAGGGCACACCGTCCATCTTGTAACTCCGTTATACAAAGCGATAGACAGGAAAAGATACGCGATCCCCGGCAAGGGCGTAAAAATTAAAATACCTGTTTCGTCGCGCCAACAGACGGCGGAGGTAGTTTCTATCAAGAAGGGGCGGCTATCCGTTCACTTCATCAAGCAGGACGATTATTACAACCGGGACGGGTTGTATAACACGAGCAAGGGCGACCACAAAGACAATGCCGAACGTTTTTCATTTTTTTCCCGTGCAGTAATTGAAGCAATAAAGGCTCTTAAAATAAAACCGAACGTGATTCACGTTAACGACTGGCACACGGGCCTCGTTCCGGTTTATCTTAAGACGCTCTACAAAGACGACCCACAGTTTCCCAAAACCGGCACACTGCTCACCATACACAATTTAGGCCATCAGGGAATTTTTTCCGAACGCGCCTGGCACCTGACCGGGCTTGACTGGGGCCTTTTCAGTTCAGGCCTGCTCGAATTTAACGGGGGCATAAACATCCTTAAGGGCGGCCTGCTTTTTGCCGATATAATTACAACCGTTTCAGATACATACGCAAAAGAAATTCAGGTTAAAGAGCTGGGTTGCGGGCTGGACACTATTCTGCGTGAGCGGGCGGACGATCTTTACGGAGTCGTAAACGGTATCGACACAAACATATGGAGCCCGGAGACAGACAAGCTCATACCCGCAAGTTTTTCGGCGAAAAACCTTGATGGCAAGAAGATATGTAAGCAGGAACTTCTAAAAGAGATGGGATTACCCGACGGGAACGAACCTCTTTTAGCCGTAGTCTCAAGGCTCGCTGACCAAAAAGGATTAGACATGTTAGGAGAGGTAATAGGCGACATTCTGGACAGTGGCGCAAAACTCGTGCTTCTTGGGTCAGGCGATAAAAAGCTTGAAAAAATGTTCACTGACCTCGCGCAAGCCAAACCGGGCAAAGCGGCGGTTCGTATCGGGTTTGATGAAGGGCTGGCACACAGGATAGAAGCCGGGGCCGATATTTTTCTAATGCCTTCCCGTTACGAACCTTGCGGGCTAAACCAGATGTACTCGCTGGCATACGGAACGGTTCCGCTTGTAAGCTCAACCGGCGGGTTAAACGACACGGTGGAAAACTATGACCCGGCAACGGGAAAAGGAAACGGCTTCAAATTCACAGAATTTACGCACGAAGCTTTGAGAACAAAAATTCAGGACGCAGTAAGCCTTTTTATAAACGATCCGGCCACATGGTATAAAATCGTAAAAAGAGGAATGAAAGAAAACCATTCATGGGCGAGCCCTGCAAAGGTTTATGAAAAGCTTTACAGGAAAACGTCGTTTAACAGGAGGCGCTAGTGCAAAACATTGACGCCAAGTGGCGAACGCCATGGCTTTCAGGTTCCGAGGGGCCTGAGAGGTATTTAACAAACCTGCTGGACTATGCAGTTGACGCGGCGATGGAAACCACAGGCTCCGACGCCTGCGCCATACTGCTGGTGGATGAGCGTCGCCAAACCCTTACCCTTAAATCGTGCAAAGGGTTGCACGACACGGCGACAAGCGCAGTGCGTCTTCCGAAAGGAAAAGGCGCCAGTTGGAGGATCGTACGGGAAAAAAAATCTGTAGCGCTCTCCGATGTCACTTCCGACCCTGATTTCATACTCATTCCGCAAGCCGGCGAGGAACGCTATGTAAGCATGATGGGCGTTCCCATTTTAAAAGATGACGATTGTATCGGCGTCCTGTTCGTAGAGGACTCGGAAAAAAGAGAATATACCCATGAAGACGTTAAGGCCCTTGAACATGTGGCAGAGAAATATGCAAACTCCATAAACGCCGCCTGGGATTTTGAACGCCTCAACGAAAAAACCCGTTCGCTCTCTATTCTCAACGACTTAAACCATATAGTAAGCGCCACAAACAACCTGCGGGAGATTGTAAACCACCTGCTCCATTTCACAACGGAACTCACCTGCGCCAGAACGAGAATCATATGGCTAACCGACGAATCAAACGAAGTTTTAACAAAACATTTCCCTGAATCGACGGGAGACGACGAATGGATGGCACCTGTCCGTAACGGAATCGTAACCCATGTGGCCAGAACCCATGAGACGGTTAGAATTGACGATATCCATTCTGCCAACCCATTTGAAGGGCTAGACAGGGTCGCTTCCACATCCGTTCTGTGTCACCCGCTTGTATTTGAGGATAGGGTAAAGGGGGTGTTACTGCTTGCAGACAGGGTCACCGGCCTTGGAGATTATTGCGTAGCGTTTTCAGGAGAAGAAGCCCAGATGGTGGAGAGCCTTTCGCAGACGGCGGCTCAAGCCATCTCACGGGTGAAGGTATACCAGAAACTCGAAAAAGCGGTTGAAGACAACCAGGCAAAAGCGAACGAACTATCAATCCTTTTCCAGCTTGGCATGGCCATGCAACGCACGGTAAGCATGGATGATCTCTTAAGAGTCATCCTGTCTTGCGTAACCGTAGGCAAAGGTTTGGGCTTCAACCGCGCCATTCTCTTTTTTCTTAACGAAACAGACGGCCTTCTTCACGGCACGATGGGCTTGGGGCCGGATACGGGCGACGATGCAAACCGTATATGGTCAGACATAAACCACGAGTTTGGAGAACAACCGGACCTTGTACAGTGGCTATTGAACCGTGACCCTTATGAAATTGAAAATTCATCTTTCAACGCCCTTGCCAAATCGCTAACTATCCCCATGGATGGTAAAAACATTGTAGCCCACGCAGTAAACACCAAAACCGCAACCTGCGTAAAAAACCTCCGTTCACTTACAGAACAGGATTACGACCTTATATCAAAGCTTAACTGCCAGGAATTTGCGGTGGCGCCGCTTGTGGCGAGAAATATGCCTATAGGCGCCATACTGGTTGATAACTCGTTTAACAGAAAACCTATCACCGAAAGTGATTTAAAACTTCTCGTGAGGTTCGCCGCCCCTGCGGCATGGGGGATAGAAAACATAAAGCTTGTAGAGCGTCTCTCGGTAGTAAACAAAGAGATGTTGGAAATAGACCGGAACATGGCGCAGATTGAACGGTTGTCTACCCTGGGCGAGGTCTCCGCCGAAATGGCGCATGAAATTAAAAACCCGCTTGTGACAATCGGCGGTTTTGCAAGGCGTCTTCTGCGGAAGATGCCAAGCTCCAAGGCGGAGGTAAAGTATGCCTCTATCATCGTGCAGGAAGTTGAAAGGCTTGAGCGTCTTCTACGGAACACGCTTGACGTTTCAAGGATGGCGCCTGTGAAAAAGGAGAGCGCAGACTTGAACCGCCTCGTAAGAGAGGCGTTAGACTTTTACTGGCGGATGTTATATGAAAAAAGTATTCAGGCAAATTACAGGTTAAGCCCCGACCTGGCCCCGGTTTTTATAGATCAGGCCCAGATAAGACAAGTCGTCATCAACCTCATTCTAAACTCCATCGAGGCCATGTCGTGCGACAGGCATGACACCCAGAAAACAATAACGATAGAAACCGAGCCTGTTAAAGGCGATCAGGAAAAAGCGCTCCTTAAAATATCCGATACGGGGGGCGGCATCACAGAGTTGGATTTTGACAACATTTTCAATCCGTTTTTTACCACAAAACCACACGGCACGGGCTTAGGCCTG
This sequence comes from Nitrospirota bacterium, assembly GCA_024278445.1. GTDB lineage: Bacteria > Nitrospinota_A > UBA7883 > UBA7883 > JAJRTC01 > JAJRTC01. Next base: position 4,394 of record JAJRTC010000181.1, on the reverse strand, counting down.
CCTCTTTGCAAAAAACTTATCGCAACGCATCAAGGCTCCATGAAAATTGACAACAAGCTTGGAGTTGGGGTAACTTTTAGCATCACATTGCCTTGCTGTGATCTTTCAAAAAAATTACAGTAAGTCATCCCGAAGAAAGGAAAGTGACTTTGGCCGATAAAGAAAAAATACTTGTCGTTGACGACGAGGAAAATATACGTCTGCTTTACAGAGAAGAGCTAGAAGAAGCCGGATATGAAGTCGATACGGCCAAGGACGCCATGGACGCGGCGCGGAAAATACCGGAGTTCAAGCCAGACCTTGTAACTCTCGACATTAAAATGCCAGGAATGGACGGCATAGAATTCCTGCGAAAATTCAGGGAAAAAGATAAAAGCACGCCGGTAGTGTTATGCACAGCCTACGCCGACTATAAAAAAGATTTTAAAATCTGGGCATCTGAAGCCTATGTTGTGAAGTCTTTTAATCTGGATCGTTTAAAAGACACTATAAGGGAAGTTTTAGACAAGTCTCAGGAAAAACGGGAAGAGCAGGATCAATAGCAAATATAAGCTCTTATTTCCTCAAAAAGCCTTTTAGCAGGTCGTCTTTATCTATCGATAGCGTAACGGGGCGGCCATGCGGGCAGGTGTAAGGAAGAACACATTTTTTCAACTGCGTTACCAGGCTTTCAATTTCCTCCCTGTTCAAAACGTCACCTGCTTTTACGGCCCCACGGCAGGCCATGATGTTTATAGCATTTTCGGCGATAACGTCGAAGCTAAACCCGCTCTCCAAACGGGCCACCCCGTCCAGAATGTCCAGGATGACAGATTTATGATCCTCCCCCGCCAAAAGCACGGGAACCGCACGCAAAATAAAAGTATCGATTCCAAACTCGTCCAGGTAGAACCCAAGTTTTTTGAAGTCATCAAGGCTCTTTTTCAAAAACTCGGCATCACGGCCAGACAACTCTATTTCAACAGGAAAAAGCAGTTCCTGCGCGTCTGCGTTTCCCTCGCGATACTTTAACGTAAAACGTTCATAAAGAACCCGTTCATGGGCCGTATGCTGATCCAGAATCAACATGCGCTCACCATCTTCCAACACGAGGAATGATTTAAAAACCTGCCCGACCGGCATAAAATTACCAGATATAGCAGAATCGAAATGAGACAATGTTTGTTGCGGAGTTTCGGCGTTATTCTCCTGCTCTTCGTTGGCAAAAGGTTTTTGTTCGATAGCGGGAGGCTCTGCATAACTTGCGGAAGGTTCTGCAAAAGATCGGTTTACCCTATCGTGCCAGGTTTGCGTTGCAGGTTTTCCCCATGTATCGGCTTTTAGCGGAACTTCGGCCTGCGCAAAAGAATCTTTGCTGCCGCCGCCTTCCACCATGCTCAGCGCCCGAAAAATGCCACCTGACACAAGTGACCTCACAGACCTGCCATCTACAAAACGCACCTCGGTTTTTGTGGGGCTAACATTTACGTCCACCCGTTCCGGCGGAATCGTAAGCCTTAAAAAAACCAGCGGATGCCTCCCCTTCGGCATGAGCGACCTGTAACCATCCAGAATTGCCGCATGAATAATACGGTCACGCACAAACCTGCCATTTATAAAAACGTATTGGGCCTCTCTGCTGGCTCTGTTCACCCCCGGCCTTGAGATAAAGCCATCAACCCGCATGCCGGCGGTTTCAAACTCTATTTTGGCAAGCTCGTCCATTGAAGCACGCCCAAAAAGAGCAGATATCCGTTTTTGAAAGGCGTTTTCAGTTAAATCGGACGGCGCGTCGATAACTGTTTTTCCGTCCTTTACTAGTTTGAACGCCACGTCAGGACGTGAGAGCGCCTGACGCGTTACCGCCTCCTGCGCATGAGCAGATTCGACACTCTCCGACCGCAGGAACTTCCTTCTCGCCGGAGTGTTAAAAAACAGATCGCGTACCGTGGCGCAAGTCCCGTGAATCGGTGGCGCGTCTTTCGCCTCTTTTAGCTTTCCGCCCTCCATGACGACCTCAACCCCGGTAGAAGAACCGTGCCTGCAGGTAGTCAATGTAAAACGTGACACAGAAGCGATAGATGGCAAAGCCTCGCCACGAAAACCTAACGTGCTAACCGATTTCAAATCATCCACGCTTTCAATCTTGCTGGTAGCGTGACGGTCGAAAGCTAAAAGAGCGTCATGGCGCGACATGCCACCACCATCGTCTACAATTTCTATCAAGGATTTGCCACCGTTCCTAAACGATACGGTTACAGAGCCGCATTCTGCGTCGAGTGAATTCTCCACAAGTTCCTTGATAACGGAGGCGGGACGCTCTACGACTTCCCCTGCGGCGATCTGGTTGGCAACGCGGTCACTTAACGTTCTTATCACCCCTAAAAACCTCTTATCATTAGGTAAAGTTTCCATTTTGATTCAATCATGCATATTATTTTCCTGCTATTATATGCGCTCGAACGGACAAGAGACGGTGAAAGCTGTAGTGCGTTAAAAGTTCTTCCACAGAACCTGTGGAAAGACCTGTTGATAACAGTGATGGTAGATTCGAAAATAGTTAAATTTAAAAGGCTTACGACAGAATGCCTAAAAATGATGCGGGCTGGCAATGCATTGATTCTAAAAGCCTTGCTACCAAGCGACCTTTCTGATGCATTTTTAGGCAGGCGGTGTATCGGCATGAGGAAATTTGTTAGTTTTTTAAATATAAAAACCTCACATGGGTTCAGTAATATTCCATGCAGTTAAAATTTCATTTCCCCGTTAACAGGGACGATAGTTTCAATAACTTTCAGGTGGACTTACTTAACTCCAACGCTGTTTCGCTCTGCCGCGCCTTCGCCGACGCCTCCCCGGGCCAACCGTCAAGCATTGTTGTCTATGGAGAGAGAGGCTCTGGCAAAACTCATCTTCTCTCCGCCATCGGCAAGGTTATATCCGAAAAACTTGCAGAACAGGCCACGCTCTATCTTGACGCCAACGCATTAAAGGAAAAAATTGATTCACTTGAAACCTATACACAACTAAAAGAGTATCTGGAAAAATATGAAAGCGCGGCATACCTTGCTATCGACAATCTGGATGCCATATGCGGCATCAAAAGAGCCGAGGAGCAGGTTTTTCATCTTTACAACGCAGTGACGCAGGGAGGCGGCAGGTTCGCCGCCACAGCCATTTCACCTCCCGCCATGTGGAACTTTTCACTGCAAGACCTCTCGACACGTCTTTTGTGGGGCCAGGTTATAGAGCTAAGGCCCGTAGGCGACGAGAAGCGCGGGGCCGTGCTTGTAAAAACCGCGAAAGAGATGGGCATGACACTCCCCAAAGCCGCCGCAGAATGGCTGATAACGCGCCTTCCAAGAGACCCTGCGAGCCAGCGGGAAACACTTGTGAGAATAGACCGGTTCTCGTTAACATATAAGCGTAAAGTAAGCATACAACTTATAAGGGAAGCTCTCGAATATGGTAACACCGGCTGACCCCGGCGGTGACCGGAAACATAACGCCACGGATGAATACCAAACCTGCCCCGCCTGCAGGCTTCCGCACAAGATGGACGACACCGTTTGCGCTTTCTGCGGGTCGAAACTTTTAGGACGCGTTACGCTGGCCGAGAAAATCCGGAGGGCCGCCGAACGGTTAAAATGGCGTTACAAACTTAAAACCCGGCGCAAGAACCCGACGAAACTGGCAAAAGAGGTATCGTCGAAATTCATGATGGTGGCGTTAGGGGTGCTACTCTCTGCGGTTGGTACCTGGTTTCTTCTGAAAGCGGCAGACACCAGCTCTCTTTCAGACATACTTTTAGGTGCGCTTTTCCTCATTTACGGGGTTTACGCCGTTTACAACGCGGTAAAGCTCAGTTAATTAAAAGCCCGCCATACCCGACCACGCTTGAATAATCGCCCGTAACATCGCCAGACGTCTTGTAATCAACAAGTTTCACTTTTGTAGCCCCCATAGCCTTGCAAACCTCCGTGACCAGGGCGACAGGCGTAACTCCGCACATGGAAATCCGTTTTTCCCGCACAACTTTTAAAAGACCTTGGCTGTCAAGGTTCAGTATACGGTCTATCGCTTCACCATCTAACTCGCTGGCCGTTTCCTGCGCCACATAGTGTGAAAAATCTGTGCTGGCCAGAAGAGTTACGCCGTCTCCAAACTTTTTTATTCCCATGTAGATACCGTCGGCGACGGCTTCGATAACGTCGTCGGGAATATGGGAAACGAGAATCGGGACGATTTTTACTTTATCCTGAAACTTCAGAAGGAATGGAACCTGCACTTCGAGCGAATGTTCCGGCTCATGCGCCCACGGAGCGTTTTCTAAAAGAGGAGTTTCGGCCATTATGTATGAGGCGAGAGCATCGTTAACGGCAACTGTTCCCGCCGGAGTTTCCCACGCTCCTTCG
>JAJRTC010000180.1 GCA_024278445.1 Nitrospirota bacterium | reverse complement strand
TGGGCGCAGGGGCGATTTTGGCAATCACCCTTATCCCCGTGCTTATAGATATTCTCATCAGGGGTAAAATTCCATCTGAAACAAAAAACCCGGTTAGCCGTGTTCTCATTGCCGTGTATAAACCTTTCATCCGTTTTGCCCTAACGTTCCGAAAAAGCGTTCTCGCGCTTGCCGTGCTTCTCCTTCTGTTTACATACATCCCGTATAACAAGTTAGGTAGCGAGTTTATGCCACCGTTAAAGGAGGGTGCCATTTTGTATATGCCTACAACCGTTCCGGGTCTGCCGGTTGCTGAGGCCACAAGAATTTTGCAAATACAAGACCGCTTGCTAAAAGAGTTCCCGGAAGTGAACATGGTTTTGGGCAAAATCGGACGCGCAAACACCCCTACAGACCCTGCGCCCCTTTCGATGGTAGAGACGCACATCTCGCTTAATCCAGAAAAAGATTGGCCCGCCAGAATCGTTGAAAAAGGCTACATAAAAAACATGGCGCAGGAGATGATAACTCTATTAAAAAACAAAAACCTTGTTGAAGATTTTCAGGTTGGAGATGCTCCCGCACAGGTGGAGCGTAAAAGCCGGTGGAGAGTTAACTCATGGATCAGGGAGGAATTGCTTAAAGAAAACAGCCTTGCCACAATAACGCAAGAGCTTCCAGCTAAACTTTCAGGAACGGTTTCCGCCGATTTAATCTCCTACCTGAACGATTCAGGCTACCTTGTGCAAAGCTTGGCGGAAAAAGCTGAAACCTTGTTGAAGAGCTATAAAGCAAAGCCGGCTCCTTTACGAAAGACGACGTTTGAAGAACTTACGAAAGATGAGATGAACCGCGCCATAAGCATACCCGGCATGCCAAACTGGTGGCTCATGCCGATGGAAACCCGCTTAGGCATGCTCTCCACCGGAATGAAAGGATTATTAGGCTTAAAAATCAGAGGCGAAAACCTGGTTGAGCTGGAGAAAATATCCCTCGATGTGGAGCGAGTGTTAGCTTCGGTTCCCGGCACGCTCTCCGTTTCTGCTGAGCGTGTTATGGGAGGACGATACCTTGACATTGATCTTGACCGCACAAGACTAGCTCGTTACGGCATCACCATAGAAGACGCACAGACAGTTATAGAGTTCGCTATCGGTGGCAGGAACATAACCCGCACCGTTGAGGGGCGGTATCGTTTTCCGGTTAATATCCGTTACCCGCAAGAGTTGCGGGAGGACCCTGAAAAAATCAAAAAAGTTTTGCTCACCGCTTCAAACGGCGCGTTAATTCCCTTGGGGGCAGTTTCAACAATTAGTCTTCAAAACGGGCCCGCGATGATAAAAAGTGAAAACGGCCTGCTTATTACAAACGTGCCGGTCGATATAAAAGCGGGGCTTGATATCGGGACATACGTCAAACGCGCGCAAAACGTTATCGAGCGGGCCATTGAAACAGGAGAAATTACCCTCCCCCCCGGATATTATATGGAATGGAGCGGCCAGTTTAAGTTCATGAAAGAGGTAAAGCAAAAACTTGAAGTGATTATTCCGATAACGCTTGCAATCATCTTTCTTCTGCTCTACCTAAACTTCGGCAACCTTACCGACACGTTAATTATTATGCTCTCTCTGCCTTTCAGCGTTATAGGCGGTGTCTGGTTTCTCCATTGGCTCGGTTACAACCTGAGCGTTGCCGTGGCCGTTGGGTTTATAGCGCTTGCCGGGCTTGCGGCGGAAACGGGAATCGTCATGCTAGTTTACCTTAATTTAGCTTATGAAAAAAGGAAAGCCGAGGGGCGAATGCAAAATCGGGATGACCTCGCAGAAGCAATAATCGAGGGTGCGGTGATGAGAGTGCGCCCAAAGATAATGGTGGTGAGCTGTCTTATACTTGGGCTTTTACCCATCATGTGGACAACGGAGGTAGGGTCGAAAGCTATGCAACGCATGGTGGCACCGATGATAGGAGGCCTTATCTCCGCCACAATCCTCACGCTCATAGTCATTCCGGTTATATACTCTTTTGTAAAAAAGAGGGGTGCGTAAAATGTTTACCGCTTTTCAGGATGCCCGGCAGAAAATGGTGGGCGGTACTGGGATCGAACCAGTGGCTTCCACCGTGTGAAGGTGGCACTCTCCCGCTGAGTTAACCGCCCGAAAAGAACAGGGTAGATAATACCCCTACTACCGATAGATGTCACCTTCAGGTTTTTACCTCAGGCGCTCTTCACGCTTTCTTCTTCCTGACCCTGAAACTGGCAGTTATCACATATATGGTTAGAAGCGCGACCGCACATGACGCAGTTAACCTCGTCATATCTTTCTATCAACGCTCCACCACAATGACGGCAAATGGTTTTGTTTTCTGTTTTGACAGTCATCTTAATCCTTCGAAAAAAAAGGAAAGATTATAGAAAAATGATCTCTGTAAGTCAATCGTTTCGTTAAATCAGCATAAACGACTAGTCTACAAGCAGTTACACGACAACAGGGGTTTGCCGAGCTACGATAAGGTGGAATAATTCAGAATGTCTAAAATGTCTACCCGTGTCTCAGGCGTTAGATTTGAACCAATAAACTTTTCATTGATTCTCCGAAGGTCGGCGTTAAGTTCTAAAGTATCCAGAACTTCCGGGCCGTCAAACGGCTCTGCATGATCCCTTTCCGCAAAGTTGGAGCGGCAATAGTCGACCCCGATTTCTTCACCCGTATCTACCAGCAAAGGTAACCCGTGTGTGCGGCATATAACGGGCCGTGATTCATAGATAGAACAGACGCCGCCTAACAACAGGGGGCACACGTTTAAATTATCCTGCGCAAAACCTGACAGCTTGCCACGAAAATCGCCATCAAGCCTGCGAAGAGCTTTTAAGATAAAAGAGCCTTCAACAGGCAGGACGGAGCGGGAAGTCTGGCAACAGGAATCACAACCGACACCACATTTCATGTCAGAGTTATGCCTGGTTTCAAGGGTGCCAATGCGGGTATCCAAATATTCTATAAACTTTTCGTAATCACGATAAGCGTTAGAGCCCGCTCTGCTAGCAACCCTTTCATCAAGGCAGGTGGCAGTTTTCATATTCAATGTGCCTCATCCCAGTTTGCTCCTTCCTGTATAGAAACGACAAGCGGGACTAAAAGTTCATGTACGTTTTCCATCTCATATTGTACCATTTTTTTGAGACTTTTTGTTTCACTTTT
>JAJRTC010000179.1 GCA_024278445.1 Nitrospirota bacterium | reverse complement strand
TCGGCCAACTCCCCATAGGTTATTGTTTTGCCCCATTTAACCTTTAAAAGGGCCGTTAATATCGCTTTAGAAAACAGGTTAACTTCTTGGAAAAGAAGTTTATTATCAAATGTTACAAGCTCGCCCTTAAAGTAACCTTTTATTTTTTTGGCAAGCTGTGCGTTACGGGTTTTAGCACCAGTAACCGCCCATTTGCGGATATCACCTTCCAGCTTTTTAAGGTTTCCCGCAGGCAACCACAACTTTGCAACCTTGCCACCAGAAAACCCGACGCCTACATAGCCGAACGCCGTTTCAAGAGTCATCCATTGTTTCGGGTTGTCGGGCATGTCGGTCTATTTCTTTTCCGATAGCAGGTATGCGATTATTTTTTCGAAATTCTCCTGCGGTTGCGCGCCGGAGAGCATTACTCCGTTCAGAAAAAATGCAGGGGTGCCGGAGACGCCGATTTTCTTTCCGAGCGCCACGTCAGCATCTACCTTTGTGGCAAAACTTTTGTCTGCCATGTCGGTTTTGAATTTTTCAATATCAAGTTTTAGTTCCTTTGCATATTTTACAAATACAGATTGCGGGCCGGGAACTCCCCATTGCGCCTGACGTTTAAGCAGGATGTTACGAAACTCCCAAAACTTGCCCTGTTTCCCTGCGGCCATGGCGGCTGAGCTCGCCTCTTTTGCCTGTTTGTGAAACTGAAGTGGAAAATGTTTGAACACGAGCCGCATTTTATCGCCATATTTCTTTTTAAGCGCCCCGACTGTGGCAGAAGCACGAGCGCAGAAAGGGCATTGGAAATCGGAAAACTCAACAAGCGTGATTTGTGCGCTGTCCGGCCCTAGTGTGGGCGAGCCGTCTATCGGGATATCAACCCTTTTGTTAAGCGAATCTTTAAGCTTAGCGCCCTGTTGTTTTTTTTGTTTTTCTATAAAGTAGGCCTGAATGGCTTCGGCGAACTCACCCGGATTTTCTTTAACGTATTCGCGGATGATTTTTTGTACTTCTTCTTTGGTCATATCGTTGGCAAAAACTGCGGGTGCGGCCATGCAAATAGCCAAAGCCACAGCCAGTATGCATCGTGTCATTATTATATTCTCCGAGCTGTATGTTTTGATTTATGCAAGATATTAACTTAACATGCATAAACCTGTAAAAACAGGTAATAGCGAAAACCACCGGAGGCGAACATATGAAAAGGGGCACAACTTTTTTACTGGTCATCTTTTTAGTCAGTTCACTACAAGCTGGCGAAGCGTTCGCCAAACGGATTTATGTCACCATCGGGGCGGGGTCCGTGACGGGGGTGTATTTCCCTACGGCTGGAGCCATGGCCAAGATCGTGAACAAAAAACGGAAAGAACACGGCATCCGCGCCACGGTGGAAAGCACCGGCGGCTCGACATATAACGTTAACTCCATGAGCTTGGGCGAGCTTGACATGGGGCTGGTTCAGTCTGACGTGGGCTATCGCGCATATAACGGCGTGGGTGATTTTAAAGGGCGCAAGGTAGGGAAACTCCGCTCCGTTCTATCGCTCCATGCGGAGCCTTTTCATATCGTGGCGAACGAGAAGATAAAAACGTTTGCCGACCTTAAAGGAAAACGTGTGAACATAGGCAACCCGGGATCGGGGCAGAGGTCGTCTGCCGAAGCGTTGTTTACCGTTACCCCGTTCGGGTTGGGCGATATAGTCGTTGAGGGGTTAAAAGCGTCTGAAGCGCCAGATTTTATGGCAGACGGGCGCATCGACGCATATTTCTACACGGTCGGTGTGGGGTCGGCTAACATTATGGATGTCGCCACGTCTCACAAGATAAATATCATCGCTGTAGATGACGACGTTGTGGCGAAGTTAAAAGAGGGACGCCCTTATTATGTTTCCGCCGAAATACCGGGTGGAATTTATCCGAACGTTGATAAGCCCGTTAAGACTTTCGCGGTAAAGGCTACACTGCTCACGACGACAGACGTCCCCGATGACGTTGTGTATAACCTGGTTAAAACGTTATTCGAGGATTTGGATACATTTAAAAAGACGCACCCCGTGCTTAACAACCTCACACCTGCGAAGATGCTGGAGGGGTTATCGGCCCCGTTTCATCCGGGCGCGGAAAAGTATTACAGGGAGCGAGGCTGGGTGAAGTAGAGGGGGTAGCTTGGTAAAGTAACGCAGGGAAGTGCGGTTGCACACTCATAGCGTCAGCGATGACGAATGGATGGTTATTTTTGTTGTGAACTTTATGATGCTGTAAATGAAAAGCTAATATTATAGAAAATAGTTATAAAACCTCAAGATAGTGAAAAGGGATAAAGTGCCTGATGACCCCTCATAGCGTCATTGCGAGGAGCGTTAGCGACGCGGCAATCTCAAAAGAAAAGTCCTCCCCCTCGCGTGCCCTTTAGGGTAGGGGGGAGGTTAGGTGGGGGTGGTGGAATCTTATACACCCTCCCCTTAATCCCCTCCCCTCATACCCATGGGGCACACGCGGGAGGGGAGACCAGAGGTTCCGTGTCAGGCCCGGAATGACGGGTACAAGGAGATGTGAACCCAAACGTTTTTTCTAATCGGGTATAATCTCCCCCTATGAAAGAAGAAAAAAAATTAAAAAACTGGATAGCGCTAGCGCTAGTTGTAGCGGTACTATTTCTTGCCATCACTCCCATTTGGTTTCTGCCATATTTCTTTGTATCCGGCATATCAAATGACCCAGATATCAGCAACATAGAAAAATTTGGAGCCTTGAGCGACGCGCGAAAATTCGTAGCTCAGGTTTGTGGAGGGCTTCTCGCGGCGCTAGGTATTTTTGCCGCTGTATGGCGCTCTTACGCTCTCGATAGACAGGCTTCTATAATGGAGCAGGGGCAGATTACCGAGCGGTTTACACGTGCGATTAATCAGCTTGGAGCTTTAGATAACAACGGCAATCCTGTTCTGGAAATTCGCTTGGGTGCTATTTATGCGTTAGAGCGTATAGCCAAGGAGTCCGCTGATGACCACTGGCCTATCATGGAAGTGTTGACGGCCTATGTGCGTGAGAATGCGCCTAAAAAAACGGAAGCTGAAAAAGCAAAAGAAAAAGAAGTTAAATTGCCTCGAAAAGACATTCAAGCAATTTTAACTGTTATTGGCAGAAGGCCCAGAAGAGAAGAAGAAAAGCAGAATGAAGGGCAGATAATAGATTTATCTGGAACTGATCTACGGAATGCGACTCTTAAGGAACCCCATTGGACGAACGCAAACTTTAATGATGCTGATGTTACCGGATATGGCATCTGTGATGAGCTTTGCGATAGCTTAGAATCTCAGGAGCTTAATAGACCATTTTATAAAGAGGAGCAAGCGGCTAAAAAAAAGAACTAAACACCAAATAGTCCCTCTATCGAGATTGCCACGTCGCTAACGCTCCTCGCAATGACGAATGGGTGTTAATAATAAATGTGTGTCATTCTGAGCGGAGCGAAGAATCCCGATAACCAAAAACTGAGATTCTTCACCTGCGGCTCAGTGGGAGCCAATTATTAAAGGGCGACATGATGACAACGTAAAATATGAACGAAAACAAAATTGATGAAGCGCGATTAGAAGAAGTCATAGACCACGAGGTCGGCGCACGCCACGCAACTGGTATAGCCGCATACGTCGTTATTGCCCTCTGTCTTGGCTGGGCGCTGTTTCAGCTATCTATCGCCGGTATAGTTACGCTTGACGCGCTCCGCTCAAGGGTTGTGCATCTCGCCTTTGCCATGGCGCTTGCGTTCCTTGTTTTCCCAGCGCGCAAAAAATCGCCGCGCTCATACATTCCGTGGTACGATTGGTTACTTGCGACAATAGCCGTCGTCGCCGTCATGTACCTTGTCTACGACTATAAGGAGATACAATCCCGCCCCGGTGCGCCGATATTCATCGACCTGATGTTCGGCGGTATCGGAATGATTTTGCTTCTCGAAGCCACACGCCGTGCGTTAGGCCCCGCGTTAACCATCGTCGCAGGCGTGTTCATGACATATTCGTTCCTTGGCCCCGTTTTGCCAGACATCATAGGCCATCGCGGATATTCCTTACGCAGAGTAATTGACCACCAGTTTCTTACGACGGAAGGAATTTTTGGCGTGCCGTTAGGGGTGTCTACCGCGTATGTGTTTTTATTCGTTCTCTTTGGCGCGATGCTGGAGAGGGCAGGGGCGGGGAAATATTTTATCGACGTGGCATACAGCCTGCTGGGCAGGTTCCGTGGAGGCCCGGCAAAGGCGGCGATACTTGCGTCCGGCTTTACAGGTATGGTTAACGGCTCGTCTATCGCCAACACGGTGACCACCGGCACCTTTACGATTCCACTCATGAAAAAGGTGGGCTATCCCCCAGAGAAAGCGGCGGCGATTGAAGTTGCCGCAAGTACCGACGGGCAACTGATGCCCCCTATCATGGGCGCGGCGGCGTTTATTATTGCCGAGTTTTTGGGCATAACCTATTTCGAAGTGGTGAAGGCGGCCTTTATACCCGCCGTGGCAGGTTATCTAACCCTTTTCTACATAAGCCACCTTGAAGCTTTAAAACTGGGTATAAAACCCGCGCCGAAAAACGAAATACCAAAATTCTGGCCAACGTTTACAGGTGGCCTTCACTTTTTAATTCCGGTTTTTGCACTTGTTTATTCTCTTTTAATCTTGCGCCAATCACCGATTGCTTCGGTTTTTACAGCGATATTGATATTGATGACGATCATGGTTATACAGGCGCCGCTTGTGGCGATGCGAAAAGGGGAGTGTGTTAAACACGCGTTTTTAAAGGTGTTTACTGGTATCTTTAACGGGCTTGTGGGCGGCTCGCGCAACATGGTGGCGATTGCCGTTGCAACGGCTGTCGCGGGAATAATCGTTGGCACGGTTACGTTAACCGGCTTTGGCCTGCGCGTGGTGGAAGTTGTGGAACTGCTTTCGATGGGTTCGTTCCCGCTGATGCTTTTTATCACCGCCATCGCCTGCCTGATACTAGGCATGGGGCTTCCTACGACGGCGACCTATATCGTTATGGCAACATTAACGGCGCCCGTTATCGTAACCCTGGGTGCAGACGCGGGGTTTGCCGTGCCACTCATCGCCGCGCATCTTTTTGTTTTTTACTTCGGAATTTTAGCGGACGATACGCCACCCGTGGGGCTTTGCGCCTATGCCGGTGCCGCCATAGCGGGGGCCGACCCTATAAAAACCGGACTGCAATCGTTTTATTACGACCTGCGCGATTCGATTATGCCGTTTATGTTTATCACCAACACCGAGATTTTGTTAATAGGGGTGGATAGCGTTCCTCGTGGAATTATGGTTTTTGTTATGACCGTGCTTGGAATGTGGGCGTTTACATCGGCATTGCAAGGGCATGCCATCAGTTGGTTAAACTGGGGTGAGCGCTTGATATTGCTCGGCGTTACGTTCCTGATGCTGAATCCCGTTTTGTTTAACTTTTACTACGAGCTTGCAGACCCCTATATCTATGCTTTCGGGGGGCTTTTAATTTTTGGGGTTATAGTTGCAAGACAGTGGTTTAACAAGCCGCAGGAACCTGTCGTCGCCGTATAGTTATGATGCGGCTATATCGAATTTGGTTGACATCGGCATAGTTGCATATACAATTAAGCTCAAGGTATACTTATAATGAAACAGGAACCGGCGCATATAGAAAAAATGGCGAGCGATTGTATCGCCGTGCGTCTCCGTTTGCTAAACCGTGTTATCACAGGCGTGTA
>JAJRTC010000178.1 GCA_024278445.1 Nitrospirota bacterium | reverse complement strand
AGGGACTTGAACCCCCGACACTGCGGATATGAGCCGCATGCTCTAACCACCTGAGCTACTCCGCCATCTTTTTATTCGTCAGACGTCTTCTCGCTTTCAGAAGACGTTTCAGCCTCATCGCCTAAAGTAATGTCTCTTGTAAATTCCTTGCAATGCGTCTCGCTTGCCTCATACTTGAATTTCAAGCCGCATGTGGCCCGCCATGCACAGACAACACACTCTTTAGCCGACATTTAATATCTATACCCCGAAAAACAAACGATAGTAGCCGTGAGGAAGCTTCCTGTCAAGGTTCTAGAGGCTATCCTTTAAAATGGTTTTTTAACGCGTCGGCAAGCGCTGATGTTGTGAATTCCGCAGGCTCCACATCAGGCGTTAGTCCCAGCTTTTTTGCCGTGTCAGAAGTGATCGGCCCGATGGAGGCCACCGTCACACCGTTCATCAGCTCTTTTGCTTTTTCCGCGCCGCCCCACATATCCACAAAGTTCGTAACCGTTGAAGAAGACGTGAAGGTAACGGCGTCTATTTCACCATTCTCAAAATATTTTCGTACCTCGTCTTTTTTGTCTTCCGGCTTGATGGTTACATACGCTTCAGCGATAGTTACCTCAGCACCCAGCTTTTTCATCTCCTCCGGTAAAACCTCGCGCGCAACCTTCGCACGTGGAATTAATACCTTTTTACCTTTCAGGTTCTCAGCACCCAAGCCTTCTATGATAGATTCAGCCCGATATTCCTTCGGAGTAAAATCTACCCGCACGCCCAGGTTTTCTACGGCCTCGGCTGTTTTTGGCCCGATAGCGCAGACTTTTAATCCTTTAAGGTCTCGTATATCGCCACCACGCTCTTTTAAATGGTCTATGAAAAACTTAACACCGTTAACCGATGTGAACATTATCCAGTCGTAACTATCTATAACGTCGAGCGCTTGGTCAAGGTTCGCCCATGATTCAGGTTTTATCACCTTTATCGTTGGGAACTCTATTACGTTGGCACCGAGATCAGCCAAGCGCCCGGCAAAATCGGACGCCTGCTCTCTTGCACGCGTGACCACGATTTTACGCCCGAAAAGAGGTTTTGTTTCAAACCAGTCAAGTTCTTTTTTAAGGCTAACCACTTCACCGACAACCGTGAGGGCAGGGGGTTTAATGCCAGCCTCGCGGGCTTTTGTGACAATGTCTTCAAGCGTACCGGTTATGGTTTGCTGATCCGGCCTTGAACCCCAGCGGATAATCGCCACCGGAGTTTCTTTTGGCCGTCCGTTTTTTACAAGGTTTTCAACGATGTTCGGCAGGTTTTTTATCCCCATGTAAAAAACTATCGTGCCAACGGCGGTGGAGAGCTTGTCCCAGTGTATTTTAGAGGTCTCCTTGGTCGGGTCTTCATGCCCCGTCACGAAAGCCACAGTGGCTGTATGGTCGCGATGGGTTAGCGGTATGCCGGAATATGCCGTGGCCGCAGAGGCCGCCGTTACGCCCGGTACGACTTCAAACTTCAAGCCCGCTTTTACAAGTTCCTGGGCCTCCTCGCCGCCGCGTCCGAATATGTAAGGATCGCCTCCTTTAAGACGGGCGATAATCTTGCCGTTGTTGCAGTAGTCGACAATGATGTCGTTTATCTCATCCTGCGTTTTTGTGTGGTTACCGCCCATTTTGCCGACATAAATAATTTCAGCGCTTTCATTTGCATATTCTAAAAGCTTTGGATTTGCAAGATAGTCGTAGATCACCACGTTGGCCTTTTCAATGCACTCCTTGCCTTTAACGGTGATAAGGCCAGGGTCGCCGGGGCCTGCTCCGATGAGATATACGATTCCTTCGCTCATGTCTTTGCTCCTTACAAAAAAAAAGAGGCCGGTTATAAGCCGGATCCTGTTCCACCCGAAGGTGGCAACGGCCATTCATCTAGCCGCGCCGTTGCCGACGCGATCGTAAGCGGCCTAACCCGGAAACATTCGGCGAGCAACCTTATTCCCCTCATAAGAGGGGAGCGTCTCCCTATTCGGCCTTGCGCCGGGCGGGGCTTGCCATGCCAACGATGTCACCACCGTTGCGGTGAGCTCTTACCTCGCCATTTCACCCTTACTGCCGAAAGGTTGCCCCTCCGGTTAGCGGTATATTTTCTGTGGCGCTTTCCCTAAGGTTGCCCTCGCTCTCCGTTAAAGAGCGCCCTGCTCTGCGGCGTCCGGACTTTCCTCCCGCCCGCGTTAGATCGCGAGCCGGCGGCCGTCCACCGACCTCTAAATCATTTTTAACTGTTTTCTTCGCCTTCTTCAGGCACGTGATACAAATATCTGTCGCAGTGCGGACACTGAAAAATATCGTCTGATGTGCGAACCTGGTAATAAAGCTGTGGCGGTATCATCTGATGGCATCCCAAACACATTCTATCCGCCACCTTTACCGTGCCTATGCCGTTGCGGTTTTTTAAAACCCTTTCGTATGTCTGGTAAATGGAAGATGTAATGTCGCCTATGGTGCCTGCCCGTTTTTGTTTAAGTGCAGAAACCGCCGCCTTCACCGTTTCAATGGCCGCTTCCTTTTCAGATTTATCAACTGCATATTGTGCTTCCTCAGTTTTTACCGCGTCTTCCAGTACCTTGCGATCTCCAGCCTTGGCCTCAAGGTTTTCCATGAGTTCTATCTGCTTGTCGTCGAGTGCGCTTATTTTTTTTTCATAACCTTCGAGCTCTTTTATAAGGGCGCGGTATTCAACGTTTGTTTTCAGGTTAGGCAGTTTTGTTTTATCGTTTGCGATTTTTACTTTAAAATCTTCTACGTCTTTTTCAAAGCCTCTACTCTCTTTTTTCCAGCCTTATATTTCGTCGTCAAAAGCTTTTAAGTTGGCTTTGGCTTCTTCGCAACTGGCGTAGGCCGCTTTAAGCTCTTCTGGCAGGGTCAAAAGCAGTTTTTCTTTTCGAGCTATATCCGAGTCAAGTTTTTGAAGGCTCACAAGCCTTTCCAAGTCGGCGTTCATTTTATGTTTAGGCTTATCTGTTTCGACATTCATGCTCCAGCTTACCCGATTCTAAGTAGACGTTGGTGGATCAGGGAAAACAAGCAATTTAGCAAAATAGCCCCGACATGTCAAAAAAGAGAGGCGTCCGGGTTATGCCCTGAACCGTCGTTTGGCGATAAAAGACAAAAATACAAAGCGTTACCTACGCTTTGTGTGTCATGTGGGATCGTACCTTCAGCTTGAAGTCGTTGAGCAGATATTTTTGATCCATGGTGTAAAGAGTGATGGATACACCAGATTTTCCGGCGCGTCCCGTTCTGCCTATTCTATGCACATATGTGGTGGGGTCGTCTGGCAGACGGAAATTAACCACCGTGGCTATGTTGCTTACATGTATTCCCCGCGCGGCAACGTCTGTGGCTACCAGAATATCGATTGCGCCTTCCTTGAACTGTTTCATTACCTTGTCACGACGTGATTGACGGAAATCACCGTGTATGCTCTCGGCGTGGTGTCCTTGCGAGTTCAAACGCTCCGCTACGCTGTCTACTTCTCTTTTTGTTCTGCAAAATACGAGTGTTTGCCCCTGGCTTTCGCGATTTATAGCGTCTATGAGAGCTTCCATTCGCTCAGACGGATGTACGAGGTGGAAAAGCTCCTCTATATTGCCTTGCTCGCCCTCGTTTTCTTTAACGCGGATGATTTTAGGGTTTACCATATGGTTAAAGGCAATTCTCAGCACGCGGTCGCCCGTCGTGGCGGAAAACAGAAACGTCTGCCGCTCCTCAGGCATGAGCCGCAATATTTCCTCTACGTCGTCGATGAATCCCATATCCAGCATTTCATCGGCCTCGTCGAGAACCGTCATTTCTACATGGTCAAGCGACAGATAGCCGCGATCGTAAAGATCAAGAATACGGCCTGGAGTTCCAACAACGATATGCGTTCCTTTTCTAAGGCGTCTTGCCTGTTCGTCTATAGGTCTGCCGCCAACGCACACTACTACGCGTATCTTTCGAAATTCGCCCAACTGCTGGATTTCATCGCGTATCTGCGTGGCAAGCTCACGGGTTGGCGCAAGTATAAGTGACTTGGGGTATCTTGGGCGGCGTTCCCTTATGTTGGCGATTATAGGAATGCCGAAAGCCGCCGTTTTGCCTGTGCCGGTGCGGGCCTGGCCTATGATATCTCGCCCTTTCAAGGCAGGGGCGATTGCCATAGCCTGGATTGGCGTCGGTTGTTTATAGCCCATTTTTTCGAGAGACTTGTTAAGTTCCCAGCCGAGGTTGAAATCGGTGAAATAGGCTTCTTTGGTCGAAGATTCTGTCATATGAATTCTCTTTTTTCTCGCTACTTATGGAAAACAGGTTGTCGTCAAAAGCTTTAGAGCGAGATTGCGGCCATGCCCAACCAGAGGAAGGGAATTAGAACGGGGCAAACTGGCCGCTATGAATAAAACCTTTGCGTTTTCCTGCGTTTCTTGCGCGCTTCTTTCTGTTTTCGCTTGCGCTTGGCAGAAGGTTTCTCGTAGGCTCTTCGTTTTTTCAGCTCTTTCCAAAGCCCGTCTTTCAAAAGTTGTCTTTTAAGAGCCTTAAGGGCTTGATCAACCCGCTGATTAATAACCTTTACCTGCAAAAATGCCTCCTTAACTATATAGTCGGGGCCGTGTATTGACCCGCGTCAGTATCCGCAAAAGGGGCTATTCTACGCCAACAGGTAAACCTTGGTCAAGAAGTTATTTGCTGGAATCTCTTAAAACTTGATTTCGGCAGTAAACATATGAAAGAGGTCAATCTTTACAAAAAGGGTGCTTTTCAGTAATTAACTGTTTTTACAGGTTTTTATGGGGAACAGCCCCCTTGAATATTTCAAAGAGGGTGGCCTGTACCTGATCTTCGCGCT
>JAJRTC010000177.1 GCA_024278445.1 Nitrospirota bacterium | reverse complement strand
TAGTGCCGGTTTTTTTCTCTTCTGAAAACACACGCATCGTAAGCATCGGAAGTATTATGAGCATCACGATGCTCACAATGCCAAAAAACGGACGTATAACAAACTCTGTCACGTTAAGCGCACCATATTTAGCCGCCAGTTGCGGGTCGGTCTGAACCTGAAAGCTCATCGTGCTAAACGACGCAAAAATATTATAAAAGTAGTATCCGATTAGCACAGAAAAAATTGTTATAACAACAAACGCCACAGGCGAATTAAAATATGAGCGAAGCTCCTTCATCAAAATAAAAAAGAAATTCCTCACCGTATCAGGACTCCTCTTCAGTAACGATGTGAATGAAAATATCCTCCAGCGTCATTTTGACGGGAGACAGCTCGTGCAGATCCCACTCGCGCTCTATAACGGCCTTTGCAAGGCGGCTCGACGCCTGATAGCCGTTTTCGAAATCCACAACATAACTTTGCGTATCACCAGCATCTCCACCTTCATGCAGAACCGCTTTTACACCTTTGATTTTTTCCAACTCAGGCTGTATATTTTTTGAATGGCCGCCAATACGAGCCCTCACGCGGGAATCCCCGCTAAGTTGCCGCATCAAGTTACCCGGCGTATCGTTAGCTTTTAGACGACCTTCGTCAATTATAATTACCCGCTCGCACAACATGCTTATCTCAGGCAAAATGTGACTGCTCAAGATAACGGTTCTCTCGCCACCCAGGTTTTTAATCAATGAACGTATTTCAACTATTTGTTTCGGGTCAAGACCAATGGTCGGTTCATCGAGTATCAGAACTTCCGGGTCGTTTATAAGCGCTTGTGCAAGCCCCACCCTCTGCCGATAGCCTTTAGACAGTTCGCCTATGAATTTGTGGGCCATGTGCGTTAACCCTACTTGCTCCATAACCTCGTCTACCCGGTGGTTGATCTTTTTCCATGGCACTTCTTTTAATCCGGCCACAAAACGGAGATAAACCGGCACCTGCATGTCGGTATAAAGCGGAACAGTTTCGGGAAGATACCCTAAACGGCTCCTCACTTGCAAAGAGTCTTCAAAAATGTCATAACCCGCAACCACGGCACTTCCGCTGGTGGCAGGCATGAAACCTGTGAGAATCCTCATGGTAGTGGTTTTTCCGGCTCCGTTAGGCCCTAAAAAACCCAAAACCTCACCCTTTGCCACTTCAAAAGAGAGGTTGTCTATTCCTCTCGCCTCTCCGTACCTTTTGGTCAGATCCTTGACTTCAATCATGCGTAAACTTTCCCCTCCGCAGAGTAAGCCAAATAATGTAACACCAATTATGCAATTTGCGTGCAAAAAAAAGTTTATTTATTGAAAAAAAAGGGCCCCAGCTAAAAAAGCCGGGGCCCTTGAGAAACCTGAAAAAGGCAGGTTACTTTTTATCCATCGCCCAGTCACCAAGCTTGGCAGAGGCGTCGGAATCGGAAGTCTTAAGACCACCTTTGACACCAACCAGCTCGGAGGAGAGACGTCCGCCACCGATGGAGGAGTAACCACCTACATTACCGCCACCGCGACCGGCCATGAAGCCTTCAACTTCCATCATTTCGTTCATATCCTGAAAGTCTTCGTTATCCTTGGCGTTAGCCGCAGTCACGTCTTCAGGGTCAAGCACATACTTGGGAACAGCCAAGGAACGGATGAAGGAAACGGTATTCCAGATATCCTGATCCTGCATGATGTTGCCCCAAGGAGGCATGGACGAAGACATATTACGAGCTTCACCGCCACCCTTAATGACCTGGAACAGATCAAGGTTGGAAATGAAGTTAGCATATTTACCGTTGGTCAGGTTACGAGGCCTGGGGTCAAGCTTAGCGGCCGTTGGGCCGTTGCCTTTACCGGTCCAACCGTGGCAATGGATGCAGTAAAAAGAGAACCAGTGAGCACCCTGATCGGGGTCGGTTCCTGCTATCGGAGTTTTGCCGTCATGACGAGGACGGGTTATGTTGTTCCACTGGTTGACCCATTCGTTGTAATCGCCACCAAGCTTGGAGCCTGAATCGTGAGAACGGAACCACGCCTCGGTAACGCCTGATTTCTCACCCCAACCGGAAGCAGTCTCGCCCAACTGACCCGTCCACTCATGCTTGTAGCGCTTTTTAATAAGGTTAGCGAGCGGGCTTTTGTTTTTGGACATAAGCTTTCCGCCACCTAAGGCTTTCGGCAAATCAGCGCCGATTTTATCAGGGGTGGAAGCAACTTTACCAACACCTGTCAGATAATCAAATCCGGCAACGCCGTAAGAGGAGGCGCCTGAAGCTTTTTTCTTAACCTTGCCCTTGGTTTTATCATCAAAAACCTCGACGTTGGCTTCGTCAGCCTCACGACCGAAATCCTGGCGGAATTTATCCGCCTCTTCAACAGAAAGATCGCCAGATTTTTTGGCGGCATCAAGCTCGGCTTTTGTTTTCGACCTTAGCGCGCAAGCATCGTTAACAAAACCTAAACTGCCAAAACCGACAGCTACGGCGACGAAAATCGCCAAGATGGAATTAAACTTCCTCATAAATCCCCCCGAATATATGGTTAAACGATTAATATAGATAAAATCCAACGCTAATTACCTAAGCAACTTGTGTACCCCAATTTGCCGTATTTCAACCCGGAAACCCGAATGCAACACAAGTGTTACAGTCAAAAACTCCTGTTTTTTACAATAACAAGGCGAACCTGAGCCGGTAGGGCTAATTTATAAAAAGTGACAATTTTTGTCAGTGGTTTTACACACAAAATCAAACGGTTTTGAGTTGCATGGAATTAAACAAAACGTTCATGCAAGCAAAAAAGCAGAAACATTTCGTTTAACAAATAAAACAAAAGAGCAGACAAGAAATGCAACTTATTTGTTACTTTTTGTAAAATTCAACAGATTCGGCCTCAAGGATACACCCGCCGACATACCATTTGTCGTCAACATCATAGACCCGCACATTACCGCCTTCTCGTATTTTGTTCAGGTAGCAGTCGTATTTTGCCGAGCTTATTTTTTTACCCTCAAGTTCCGGTGCCTCCCTCAAATCTGGATAGCGAACGGAAACCGTTGAAATAACCAAAAAACCCTCTTCATATAACGCATTCGGGTTGTCCTTATCGATAGCCGTCAAAGAATGTATCGGGCTCAACTCGAACACGCATGACGGAGGGAAAAAGTGTTTTTCGGCCCACTGGACGTTTGGAGTGAAAGTTACCTCCGTTGCCTCATATTTCGCCCGGTTATTTTTATAATTATTCTCAAGCTGTTGCTTAACATCCCCAACGCTTGTTGCCCCAACATACTTTAACTGCCGTGCGGTTACACGATTCAGCCTGTAGACGGTCTTGAAATCCCCCATTTTTATGGCGTTCACATAGACGCTAAGTGTCTTTTTCGGGTCGCCTTTTACTTTATTATCCGAGCAGGACAAAAGAACAGACACACAAAGAAGCGTGAGCAAAAGGCCCTTCCATTGCAAGCTACCAAACCACTTGAGGTTCATACCAATGCCTTATCATCCAGCGGTTGTCTAAAAGCAGTGGGTTTCTCTGCGTATCCTTATACGTTACAGGCGGCACCCCCATTCTGTCACCCATTGCCCTGTTATGGCAAGAGTTGCACCCCATCCACGGGCTTTTCACACTTCCCCAAACAAGCCCCACCGTTAAAAACAGGCAGACGGCCACACCGGCACCGGCATAAGCCAAGCGGGCGAACATAAGCTTTTTAGGCGCTATAAGCGCAAGTTCCGATTTTTTTTTCTTCCTGAAAATAAATGGAAGCAGGAAGAGAACCAGAAGAGAGATGAACGGCACCCAAAAAAGATAGATAGCCCAGTCACGCGGCGGATGATACCACAATGGTAAAAGGAAACTTGTAAAATACCATTCTGGTGCCGGGATATACTGCCCGTCCATCGGGAAAGGTATTATCGCAGGGTCTTCCGT
The DNA here is from genome assembly GCA_024278445.1 of Nitrospirota bacterium. Lineage (GTDB taxonomy): Bacteria > Nitrospinota_A > UBA7883 > UBA7883 > JAJRTC01 > JAJRTC01. Next base: position 6,182 of record JAJRTC010000177.1, on the reverse strand, counting down.
TGGAACGGGAAAGATAACTGCAAGTGAAACGATTGCAACGGCAAGAGGGATGAAGGCAATAGAATGCCTGACGAAATAGTCCAGAAATCCTCTCGTTTTAAAGCGCTTTAAGCAGTGTATCTCCAGCAAAATAAAGGTAATTATCGGCAGAATAATATCGTGAATCACAAAATTGCGTGTAGGCGTATAACTTTCCATGAAAAAGGTGTAGAGCCACTCGCCTATCACCGGAGTAATCCTGAGCCAGTTATTGAACATCTCCATAATCCAATATCCCTTCCACTCCCATGGAAGAATGGAGCCAGTCATGGTAAAGGAGAGGATCAGAAGAAGGAGACCAATGCCCGTAAACCAGTTAACCTTTCTGCCACCCTGATAATCTTTTCGAAAATATCCCCTGAAAAGATGAAAAAAAACGGCAAGAACCAGAATGAACGCGCCATACCTGTGCAGGTTGCGGGTAAAAGCGCCAAGGTATGTTTCGTTGTTAAAATATTGAACTGTTTTATAGGTTTCTCTTAATGCGGGCTCATAATAAAAAATCATGTAAAGCCCGGTAACAAACTGCAAAAGCAGAATAAGAAACGCGGCTCCGCCGAAATAGTGGCGCCAGTTTATCTTTTTAGGTTTCACACAGTTCCAGAAACCGCGACCATTATCTAGTGCCAAAAAAAATTCCCTCAATTATCAGTATTGTCATAGTGGGTTAAGGATCGTGGCACAGCAAACCTGCGAGATCAGGCAGTTTGCCACCCCCACTCATGAACAAATCTATTGCTCAGTCCGATTAGATGCAGTTTTAGAAAAGAGGATGCAAAGCTTTGTCAAACCAGAGCCTTTTGCGAGGCTTTCCGGTAGTTCCAATAATTTTGTATCCACCCGGTTCCAGAATAAGGATATGGTCGTTCATGGTCCAGGTATCAACCGATATGCGGTCACTCTTGCCTTTGGGAATCCCCATAAGCAAGCCACTGCACTGGATAATTACGGTTGAGCCACCCGGCTCCACCACGACAAAACGCATATTATGCATCGTAGATAAATCGTCAAACTCTTTGAATATCCGTGCCCATATCTTCTTTATAGACGCTTTGTCATGATCTCCGTTTTTGTAACTGTCAGAGTAAAGCGCCATAAGAGCATTTAAGTCTTCAGATTCTATTGCGGATTCGGCCTTATGGAAAAAATCCAGAGTACCGTTATATATTTTATCGCCGAAAATCTCTTTGGCCGAAGGGTCTATCCCGACAGAGAAAAACCGGGACAAGTTGGCGCTAAAAGCAGGCCCGGCCATAAAAAGAAAAATAAAAGCCGTCAGCAGAGCGCTTCTCATTTTTTTTATCGTATTCACAATCATTACAAGTATCTCCTTGGACTAAAAAAAAGCCTTGCCCTATAATACATCACGAGCATGCCGGGCCGCTATCGGGAAAGTCAGAATTTTTAGAATTTTCAAAAAAGATATTTGCGAGGCAAAGCAAGCCATCGGCACAAGCGGAAGCAAACTTGGTTATCAGCCCCCCCCCTTACTTAAGACAAAATTGTAAGATCGGGGGCCGTTTCGACCATATGGTGTACAGAGGTGGGGAGGTCCACCATATCATCTCCGACCCCCGACCACTTTAACTTTGCAGTGGCACAGGGGCAAACTGAAGAAAAGCCCTTTAGCGGGGCCTTACTTCTTTTTCTTCCCCTCGCACTTGCACTTCTCACGCAGTAGCTTAACGATATCGGCAATCTCAGCATCAGTGAGAACGGTTTTGAATGAAGGCATCTGGCTCGATTTGCCGACAGACAAGCCACCATCTTTGATGGCGGTCGCCACGTTAGCATCGGAAAGCTCGCCCATGTCCTTGGCGCTTGTGTGGTTTCTGGGAGCAACACCCAAGTGTGGAGCGTTAATGCCGCCGCCAGTTCCAGCCAGACCATGGCACTGCACACAGTAAAGGCCATAGTTGTCTTTAGCAGACTCAGCTGATGCCCCGGTTGCAAGGAGAGGTAAAGCCGCAAATGCGGCAACTAAAACAATAGAAACAAAGTTTATCTTTTTCATTTTTTCCAATCCCCCCTATTTCTTTTTAAGTGAGGACAAGTAGTTGACGATTAACTGAAAATCCGAATCGGATAAGTCAGGACGAGCCGCCATCCAGACTTTAGGATCCCAGTGCTGAGGGTTTTTTACAAAGCTGTAAATCCAGTCAGGGTTAAGCCTCTTGCCGGCATTGAATAGGGTTGGGCAGGAAACACCGCCCTTGCCCCTCTTCTTGATCTGGTGACAGGCGTCGCAACCCTGTTTTTTGAAAACAAGAATTTTGGCTCTTGCCTTCTTGAACTTGCCAAGTTTGGCGATGCCTTCCTTCATACTGGCGTCTTTCAGGGTCATAAGGTAGTCAGCCGCCGCCGCCGCATCACCCGCAGAAAGCTTGGAGGCACATGCAGGCACGTTACCGATCACATCTTTACCGCCTTTATCCGAAATGTTGTTTGCATAAACGGTTCCGGCAGGCCGAAGCTGTTCCGGCTTCTGCAGGAAACCTACAAGCCAGTCTTTTTTAAATTTGCTACCGGCATAAAAAAGGTCCGGAGCTTTACGAGCTTTTACTTCCGCGATTGTTTTAACCGCCGGGCCCGTCATTTTGTGGCAGTCGCCGCACTTATTGCTCTCAACAACAGCTTTGCCGTCAGCGGCAAAAGCCGCCGGCGCAACCAGCGCTATTGTTAAAAGCAGGGTTATCATTCCAGATTTCATAATTCCTCCACCAATTCTTTTACTTAAAGAAAAAAGACTATTAGCTTTTATTAGATTGCCTGCCCTTGGAAAGAAAACCGGCAAACAGAAGTTGCCCGCCTACCAACAGCAGGAATGCAAGACCAGGGAGAACCACAACGGCGTTGCCAGTCTCCGGTTTAAGGAGCAACCAGTACCAGCTGGTAAGCGTGTGTTTGGAGCCGACCTCGCCGTTGGAACCGTCCCAGTTGGCAAACGCTATCGGTATGTAGCGGCCAGTTTCAAACGAGGTATCCGTATCGGCGTTGGCGGTAAGTTTGCGTTTCATCATGACTCTCCAGGTGCCGTCTTTATAAGACCCCGTGGCGGAGAACCCTGCCGCAGTGGCATCGCTCTTTTCACGATTGCCGGTTCCTGTTGTCGTAAGAAGCATTGTGCCGTTCGGGCTTTCAACGGAACCTGAGTTCCAATACATCATAGAAACCGGATGGGACGCATCGCCATGCCCGAAGTAAGGCTTTTCAGATGCGGTCGGAAGTACAACCGGTGTCTCTATGGCTAAGGCGTCCGGTGTCAGGTCACCCCATGCGATAGCCGCAGCGGCATCGTCGCCCGGCACGCTTTTGGTTCTGTCGTCCCATTCAACAAGGAACGCCACTTCAGAATCATTAAATAGTGCGCGAACTTTCACCAGATTGTTGGTCGGGGTGAAAAAGCGATCTTTCTCTATTATCTGTGGCACAAGGAAAAACGCCGTGGCAGATGCCTTGTCCCATGCGGGGTCGTTCTCGTCTTTCGGTAACTCAACCATCTGAATGCCCCTGACAACGATATCTCCGTCTTTGGTCTTGGAGGAATCATCCTTTAAGGACATGACATAGTTTACAACGTGCCACCTGTCCTCTAAAGAGAGCTTTCCTTTTTCGGTTTTCTCACCGGCAAAAGAAGGCATGGGAGTGCTTGGTATACCGTTACTCACCCTGGCGAAAATCGCCTCGGGAGTATAGTCACTACGGAACGTCCATGGCTTCGTGAGGTTTCTGGGCCACAACTTTGCGCCACTATCCTCCTTTAATTTCTTTATGGTGTTCCCCTTGCCAGCCTGACCATGGCACTCGAAACACTTAGCGGCTTCAAAGGCCTTGCGTCCTTTTTCTATGCTCTCAGCCGAACTTGGTATTTTGCCCGCATAGCTTATTTCAGCTGGGTTATCCATGTCTTCAAACATATCGGTAAGGCTTTTGATAAAAGCCACAAGATCCCAGATCTCCGGATCTTTAAAAATCTCTCCCCATGACGGCATGGCAGAACCTGGCATACCGTGCTTTATGGCGCGGAACAGATCTTCGTCACGCACGATCTCGGCCTTAGGGTCGGCGGTTTTGAATTTGTAAACACCCTCGGAAAAGTCGCGGGGTGGCGGAATCATAAAATCGGCCGCAGGGCCGTCGGCTTCACCTTCCTTGCCGTGGCACCACCAACATTTTTTAGCATACAGCTTCCCGCCGTTTTCGACGTTCCCGGTAGCGGCAATGGATGGTGACAAGGTAAACACAATGGTAACCGCAAGCAACAACAAGATCCGGCCAGCTATAATTCCAGGCTTCATGTTTTTTCCAGTATCAGACATGGCTTTCCTTTATTAATGCTCCACTTTCGTGGTCACACGTGGTGAGTGCCCCGTGTAATCGTATAAGAACAAGATGACTTTCCATGCTTCCTCTTCGCTTATCAGGTTATGCCACACAGGCATAGCCGATAGCCACGGGGTACCTTCCGAAGGAAGTCCAGGCCCGCCAGTACCAATCCGCCAGAAAACGAAGGATTCGGTAAGCTGGGCAATGGTACCAACATCCACGAAGTTAGCCGGACGCGGGTTAAACCCGACGGCGTAATGCCCACGACCCAACATTCTGTCACCGTGACAGAAGAAACAGTTTTTATAGTATACAATTCCGCCCTCTTCCAGATTCTTGGCGAAATTTTCCTTATCTTCCCTGTATGGGTTTTGGATGGTCTGAATCTGGTATGTTTTACCCCACATCTTTGCGTTCGACGGCGGCGCAGGATGGACAGACCTAAGCTCAATAGGTGCGTCAAAAGTGGGTTTCACATACTCATATGTAATATAAGCACCGAAAGTACCTACCAAAAGCACCACCACATAACGGACAATCGCCTTGGACGGGTTGGAGTAGATATCCTCGATAGGGCCGATTAAACCGGCGTAACCTTCTTCATCAAAGGTATATGCCATGACAATCCCCAAGGTGACGAAGGCCATGTACATTTTCAGCACACTGGTCGGCACAACCGGCCACGTGCCCGGATGGACCAAAGATCCTACATATGGAATACCGAACTTGATGGCCACATATCCCGCCAAGATCGCTAAAATGGGCTTCAAAAATTTCATTTGCGCCTCTTTGCCTATTCTTTACCCAAAAGGTGGTTCACTATCATGTTCAGTTCTGTAACCATCATCTGGTCGCCAAAATCATCTGGCATCCCCTCTTCATATCCTTCGGCAATATCAGCCGCAGGGTTTATAACCGCCTCTATAACAAACTGCTCCGCAGAATACCCCTCTTTTCTACCAGCGGCGGTATCTTTTAACTTTCCAAGATCAGGACCGACATCGCCACTCTCTTCCTCACCAGGAATCACATGGCACATGGGGCAACCGAACTTGGCATAAGCCTCTTGAGCGTTCTCCGCAACCTTTATCTCAGCAGGTTCATCCTCGCTTACCGCCGCGTCCCCTGTCGGAAGCGCAACGGTTATCTCCACACCGGCTATAGACTGCATGTACGAAATAACTGCGCCTATCTCAACATCTGACAAACCGATGGAGCCTTTGCTCACATTCGGCATCGGGCTTACCGTGTCATTCGTACCCGTCTTGCCAAAACCCGCAACAACAAAAGCCGAAGGATCAACCATCGATTCGTGCAGATATTCCTCAGGTGTGGTTGCTTTGCCCTTGTAGCGCTCGTCTTTTAAGCGCTCAGCGGCAATGGCACCAACCGTAGCCAGAAGCGGTGCTCGACCGCCGACAGGTGAATGGCACAATGTGCAAGTTCCTTTACCGTTAAATATCTTGTCACCCAAAGCGATATACTGCTCCATAGTGATGTCACCTGAAAGCTTCTCCTCAACAGGAGGAGGGGCAGGAACAACCAGAGGAACCCCGAACCTGGCAAATCCGACGAAAGCCAGCATAATGGAAAGACTGAAAAGCAATATTTTTACCAGTTCAGCCCCGCCCCTAACGTTATTAAGCCGCATAAAAATCTCCTGTCTACCCATCGGACTTCTCCTTGGAAGCTAGTATCGGCATCCAGAACATAAACAGCACCAGAGCAATAAATATAGATACTATGACCGTTACAATGCTCGCCGCAGACGGCAGAGTCGGTGTGAAAGCGTCCGCGGAGTTATCGCGCAAAACCGT
>JAJRTC010000176.1 GCA_024278445.1 Nitrospirota bacterium | reverse complement strand
TGGTGTCTGTTGCTTTGGAAAGCGTTCATTTCAAGTTCGATAGCGCAAAGCTCACCAACAAAGCCCAAACAATCCTTAAGCGGAACGCCGCAAAGCTTCGGGAAAACCAGAAAATAAAGGTTATTTTGGAAGGTAATACCTGCTCGATCGGAACAGGGGAGTATAACCTCAAGCTTGGCAAAAGGCGTGCCCGTTCGGTTAAGTTGTATATGGTTAAACAGCTTGGAGTAGAACGAGACAGCATGTTTGTTGTTGTGAGCCATGGTGAGAGTACACCTGTAAGTTCCAACGAAACCGAAGAGGGCAGGAAGCAGAATCGACGCGTAGATTTTGTTCTCCAAAAATAGCTTTTTAGCCGGAAATTAGAGGGGATTTAAATTTCTGATAAAAAATTTAAATTTTCAATAAAAATGACTGGCAAAAACCAAAATTAATGCTATAATCGCCGTTCCTTAATGCTGGCTAGGGGAGCTGGACTGCAGTAAAAGGCGAATGGATTAATTTGACGGGATCTTATAGCGACCATGTTGTATAAAAGAGATAATTCTGATTGTGTAAAAGATTCAAGCACTTGTAGCGTCCGGGGTCTTTTCTCCGGCTTTGCTCTTTTGGCCTTATTCACCGTTTCCTTGTTATTGTTGGCGCAAACGGCCATTGCCAGCGTTAACGGCGGTGTCGGTTTCCAAGACATTCCTAAAGGCTATAACTGCATCACCTGTCATCAAGACCTTGATGATGAAGTCTTAACTCCTCCCGTTAATAACTGGATGGAGTCCGCCCACAGGGTTGCTGGCGTTAAATGTGCCGATTGTCATGGCGGTGACCCGGCGGACGAAGATATGGCTATGGATCCTGCCGCCGGATTTATCGGCAAACCCAAACCTGCGGATATCCCCGCACTTTGTGCCAAATGTCATGCAAACGCCAAGCTAATGCGGCTTTACGATAAAAAATCCGATCAATACGCCCTATATTCCGCAAGCGTTCATGGACAAAAAGTAAAAGAGGGTGACACCGAGGCTCCCACCTGTGTGGATTGCCACGGAAAACATAAAATACTCAGGGTAAAAGACCCCAAGTCTACGGTAAACCGGGCTAACATTCCGAACACATGCGGCAGTTGCCATGCAAAGAAAGAAATTTTCGAAAAGCGAGGCAAACCGTCTAACCAGCTTGAGCTTTACAAAAAAAGCAGACATTACGAGCTTTTCTCCAAGGGTGACAACCTGGTTCCCACATGTGTCGATTGTCACGGCAATCATGGCGTGGCTAACGTCAAAAAGGAGAGCGTGCAGACTGTCTGTTTTAAATGTCATGCCCAGCAGGCGGACTTTTACAAGGCAAGCGCGCACTATGTCGCTTTCAAGAAAGAGGGACAGCCCGTTTGTTTGCATTGTCATAACAACCACGATATTGTCTCTCCATCCGTAGACAAGTTTGCCGGAACCACTGATATCGATTGCGTCTCATGCCATAAGGAAGGTTCTGCCCAATATGAGGCAGGGCTCAAGATAAGAGATTCTGTTGTGGCCGGTATCGTGGCCATGGAAGCCGGTAATCAGGCACTTGGCGACTTTGGGCATAATGCGGAAGGCGGGTTTGACATCTCGGACTTGGAAGAATCTGTGTCTAAAATGGAAGACAGCGTTAAAGAACTGCATACGCTGACTCATAAAATGAAGGTAGATGAGATAGTAACCAGCTCAGACGCAATCGTAAAAATATCTGGTGATGTTGTTAAGAAAATTGACGCCATGTGGAGCGAGCTTAAAATCCGCAGGTTGGGTCTGGCGGCGGCATGGCTGGTCTTTTTCGGGCTGACATGGGCCATTTGGCAAAAATCAAAAGCTCTAGATAAACTACGCGAAGATTAGATGGAAACACAAAAAGAGGCGATCGACAGAATCGAGCGAGCTTCAAATGAGATGGCTTGCGAAGGCTCAGGTTCGCGTATACGCTTAATTGTTGTTCCGGTTGCTGTTCTCGTGCGTTCACTCTTTTTTAAGGGAGCGCTGTTTCGTTCAGTGCCTGGCCTTAAAGATGCGGTTAACGAATGGGCTCTTTATTTTTTGACAGAGTCGAAACGTTACGAAAAATCGTATGCCAACGATTCCGAGATGAAAAAACGTTGCTGTGATTTTGGCTCCTGAAGCTACGCCCGATAATAAGAATACGCTAACCTGAGGCGTCTACCTCGAAGACGCTTTGCCATTCCCACGCCTTCTAACTATACTGTCTGATGGACGCAGAAGAAAATCTTAACAGGCGGTGGGCCTATCTTAAAAAGTATGGCGACAACTCTCTTGGGTTCCATACTCTCCAAAACGGACTTCAGTATTTTGATGACCCATGCGGCTATATAGCCTACAAAGATTTTTGGCCGTTCCGGTTTGCCCTGTGCGACCCTGTTTGTGACGCTACCGATATCGCCATCATGGCACAACGGTTCGACAATGAACACGGAAACATAACCTTTTTTCACATCACGGCCAAAATGGCCGAAGCTCTTGATCGCCTTGGATACTATGTTAACGAGTCTGGCGAAGAGATGGTTATCGACCTTGCCACATACGGTTTTTCAGGGCGCAGAAAGGAGGATATACGAAATCTTCATAACAGGGCCAGGTGCGCGGGGGTTAGCGTGCGTGAAATATATGGAAACATGCAGGCATACGAAGAAGCACGAAAAATAACCGGCCAGTGGTTGCAGAACAAGATAACAACTAACGAGCTTTGGTTTATAACGCGGCAACCTGTGTATAATGATTTTTTTAGCGTACGAAAGTTCTATGGATACTTGGATGACAAAATGGTGGCATACGTTTATTTTGACCCGGTGTGGGATGGGAACGAGATTTCAGGGTATTGCCCTTCAATTTTGCGATGCCTGCCAGACGCCCCCAAGGGAGCCTTGCCATGGATAATTCACGAAGCTATGGAAAAGTTCAAGGCAGAAAAGATAGGGAAGCTTTTCCTTGGGCTTATGCCGCTTTACAATATAGAGGATGACACTCATAACATATATCACTATAGCCCGGAAACCATGAGGCTCATGCGATGGATTTACGCTTCCAGGTTCTCAAACTGGTTTTACGGTTTTAAAAACCTTGCGTTTCATAAACTGCGGTACAGGGCCGAAAGGCGCAAAATATATATGGCAACCCGTTCCAGGTTCCCTGTTTGTCAGCTCTCATTCTCGGCGTTTATGGTCGGCTTTTTTGGTGGAAGATTTTTCTTCGGCCCTAACCGCTAGGCCGTTTTTTTATTATCGGACGTCATATTAATCGTGGCGGCAAAATAATTTAAAATGTAACTATCTGTTATTTAAAGATATATTATTTACCTCCTCCCGGTGGCTTTTTGAGGGCCTATATTAGGCGTAGGAAGGAGGGTTTGTGATGTTAACGCTCAAAAATATGATGGATAGGGCAAACGGGCTTGAGTTAGCGGCTTTTGGTCTTGAGGTAGTCTATATCTTCCTTGCCGCCGCAGGGTTGGTTTATGCCACGGGTTGGGTTGTGTGGACACTGCTCTCTTAAACGTTTGGCTGTTCTGTTTAACGTTTAGGCGGATGGCGGGGGAGGTTTGCGCTAAAGCCGTTGCAGGGCTTTCTTTAACGTTTCCTCAAGGTTCATATTGTTTTTTTCTTGTCTTGCGCTCTCCACCGCCTTTTTCGCTTCCGCTCCCTTGTATCCGAGAGCGCATAACGCCTCGATAGCGTCGTCTGTGGGGGCGGCGGGCTGTTTTTTTATGGTATCGGTAGCAACACCTGCCTCGGCTATGTTGTTTAGCTTGTCTTTCAGCTCCATAACAAGCCGCTCTGCCGTCTTTTTACCTATACCGGGAATTCCAGCGAGCCGTTTTGTGTCGTTTTCAAAAATAGCGTTCACAAACTCGGAAAACGAAATTCCGGATAGGATGGTTATAGCCAGTTTAGGGCCTACCTTGTTTACAGATATTAATCTTTCAAACAGTAAAAGTTCGCCCGCCTCGGCAAACCCGAAAAGCATTATGGCGTCTTCGCGTACATGTGTGTATATATCGAGCGTAACGCGCTTTCCTTCTTCCGGGAGGGCATAGAAGGTTTGTAGCGAGATGTTTACAAGATAGCCTACGCCACTTGTGTCTATAACCGCTTTCGCTGGCTTTTTGGAGGTGAGTATACCTGAGAGCCGCGCTATCATTTTACGGTTTTTTTCTTAAAAGATGCGTGATGCAGATGTGTGATTGCCACGGCAAGCGCATCGGACGCGTCGAACGGCTCCGGGTTTTCTTTAAGCGCCAAAAGACTTCTTACCATAATTTGCACCTGTTCTTTCTCTGCCCGGCCATAGCCTGTAACGGTCTGCTTTATCTTAAGCGGAGCATATTCGGCAACAGTCAGCCCCTCTTCTGCGGCCATAAGCATTATTGCACCACGTGCCTGCCCCAGTTTTAAGGCGCTTTGGGGGTCTTTGGCAAAAAAGCTCTCTTCTAACGCAAGAATGTCTGGCGCGTTTTCAGCTATAACTTTTCGTAATCCGTCAGCGATTTTTTTAAGGCGCACAGGCATTGGCGTTTTAGAGCTTGACTTAATGAACCCCCAGCCGTGGCATTTTTTTTTGCCGCGAGTTTCGGAGACAACGCCATAACCTGTTACCAGCGTACCAGGGTCTACGCCGATTACCTTCACCCTTAACTTTCCAGCTTTTCTAAAATTTCATCGGGTATGTCGTAGTTTGCGTAAACGTTCTGGACGTCGTCCTGATCCTCAAGGTTTTCCATTAAGCGCAACATCTTTTTTGCCGGGTCTTCTGCTTCTATCTTGATAGTGTTTTGCGGAATCATCGTCACCTCGGCGTTTTCTGTTTTTACGTTCTTTGCTTCCATGGCGGCTTTTACGTCTTCTAACGCTTCGGGAGGGGTGGTGATTTCATAAACATCGCCTTCTGTGGACATATCTTCGGCTCCCGCGTCCAGAGCGATCTCCAGCAGTTCATCTTCGCCGATTGTTTCTTTATCCACAATGATGAGCCCTTTTTTGTTGAACATCCACGCAACGCATCCGTTCTCGCCCATCTGGCCCCCGGCTTTGGCGAATATGGTTCTGATCTCCGCTACCGTCCGGTTTTTGTTGTCGGTCATGATTTCTACCATAACAGCCACTCCCCCCACACCGTAGCCCTCGTAGGTTATTTCATCGTAGACTACGCCGGGAAGTTCGCCGGTTCCTTTTTGTATGGCGCGCTCGATGTTATCGTTTGGCATATTCACCGATTTACCTTTTGCGATGGCTGTTCTCAAACGAGGATTCATGGCGGGGTCGCCTCCGCCAAGTTTAGCCGCCACGGTAAGTTCTTTTGCGACCTTGGTGAAAACTTTGCCTCGTTTGGCGTCTACGATGGCCTTTTTGTGTTTAATACCGGCCCATTTTGAGTGTCCAGCCATATCTTGAAAGCTCCAGCAAAAAAACAGAAATTATCAGCGCCAGCCGTATTTTAATACGATAACTTCGCCTGCGTGACCGGGTGCGACCTCGGTAACTCCTTTAGGTATTTTATATAACCCGTTGGCGCGGGTTAACGCGTGCATATGGCCAGACCCGTGATATTTTATCCGGTGAGCGATAAAGCCTTCCCCTGTCCATTCAAGTTGCACGGGAATATATTCCACCCGATCCGCCTTCTTGCGTTTAAATCCGTCTGCAAGTGGCGCGTTAACTACAAAATGTTTGGTGTTCGAAAAACCCATCCATTTTAAAATGGCAGGTTTTATGAAAAGCTCGAATATTACAAGGCCGGAAACAGGATTGCCAGGAACTCCGAAAACGTATCGCGGCCCTTCAGCTACACCAAAAACCAGCGGTTTACCCGGTTTTACGGCGACCTTGTGGAGCAGGATTTTATATCCGGCCTTTTCCAGTATGCGTGGAACCATGTCGCGATCACCAGCCGAAACACCACCTGAGACCAGTAAAAAGTCGCGTTTTGCGCCTTCCATGATCTTTGCCGTAAGGTCTTCTTCCGTGTCGTGGGCTACCCCGATAAGATCGGGATTCAAGCCGATATCTACGGCCTGCGATTTTAATGAATATGCGTTAGAGTTGCGTATCTGCCCCGGAACAGGCTTTTCGGAAGGTTCTATTACCTCGTCTCCTGTGCTTAAAATAGCCACTGTAGGTAATTTAAAAACCGTTACAGGGTCGTGCCCTGCCGTTGCAAGCGTTGCAGATTCTGGTGCCGTAATTCTGCTTCCAGCTTCTAAAACTGTATCGCCTGTTTTTACGTCTTCGCCATGCGGGGATATGTTCTGCCCAGGTTTAAAACTGGCTTTTATTTCAGCTTTTTCGCCAACTTCCACAAATCCGCCGGTTTTTTCCACCTGAACCACGGCGTCTGCTCCTTCAGGAACCGGAGCGCCGGTCATTATTCTTGTAACATATCCTTTTTCAAGCTTTTTGGTGGGAAAAACACCCGCCGGAACATATTCGATAACCTCATATTCTCCCGCCCCGTCAGACGACACAACGGCATATCCATCCATAGTGGCGCGGTTGAAAGGAGGAACGTCTACGTCTGACTTTGCATCATAGGCCAAAGCTCTGCCGAAGGCGTCTTCGAGCGATACAGGCTCTGTTAAAGTTGTTTTGACGATATTATCGTCTATTATTTTTTTTGCTTCATTTATAGGAATCATGCGCAAGATATTAACATAAAGACGGCTCAAAATAGTCACAAACTCTGTTTTTTTAAGACATTGAGTTGACTTGAAAAGCCCGCTAACAGACAATACCTCAAATATGATTGATAATAGAGAACAACCCCTGATTCATGTCGATAACGCCGTAAAACGTTTCGGAAGGGTCGCCGCCGTTAACGGGATGGACCTGCGTGTTAATCCGGGCGAGACGCTTACCATTTTCGGGCCGAACGGAGCAGGAAAAACAACGCTTTTACGAATGATCGCGGGGCTTACGCAACCTACTTCCGGGCAGATCACGATAGATTCGTTCCCCCTGGACACGCATCACGACGAGGTGCGCGGCCTGCTGGGTTACATATCGCACCAAAGCCTTGTTTACGACCAGCTCACGGCGCGTGAAAATCTTCTATTTTTTGCAGAGTTATACAGAGTGGCAGATTCTTGTGGCGTGGCCAAGAAGTTATTGGGGGATGTGGGGCTAACAAGCCGGGCCGACGATATCGTAAAAACATTCAGCCGTGGGATGAAGCAGAGGCTGTCTATCGCAAGGGCGCTTGTCCACTCGCCTACCATAGTCCTGCTCGACGAGCCTTTTACGGGGCTGGACCAGCATGCCGCCGATATGCTGATGAAAACGTTATCGCGGCTTTCAGACGAGGGGCGCACGGTTGTGATGATTACCCACAACCTCGACGTTGGCATAGACATGTCGTCTCGCGTGGCTATACAGGTGGCGGGGAAAATAAGCTTCGACAGCCCTACGGACGGGCTGAATCATAATGAGTTTCGTGACCTTTACTTTAAAACCGTAGGGGAGGCGCACTACTAGCCATGGGTTTTTGGTCTGGTGTTTTAGCTATTGTCCGCAAGGATTTGAGAATGGAGTTTCGTGGTAAGGAGATTTTTACGACGACTCTTATGTTTTCGCTCCTCGTGCTTGTCTTGTTCAACTTTGCTTTTGACATGACAACCATCAAGGCAGAAGACGCTTCGGCCGGTATCTTGTGGGTGGCGATACTGTTTTCAGGTTCTCTTTCCATGAACCGCGCGTTTTTATATGAAAAAGAAGAAGGGTGCCTTTTCGCACTTATGCTGTCGCCGATAGACAGAAGCAGTATCTACTTTGGAAAGCTTATTTCAAACTTTGTTTTAACGCTTATCTCCGTTGCCATTATAGTTCCCGTTTTCATGGCGTTATACAACATAAACGTGATGGAACAGTTTTTATGGCAGGTTATCGCGTTTTTTCTGGGGACGTTGGGTTTTGTCTCCGTAGGGACGCTTGTCGCGTCGATGTCTGTAAACTTGCGGGCGCGCGAAATGATGGGGCCGCTTTTAATGTTCCCCGTGGTGGCCCCCGTGGTGATTTCTGCGGTTAAACTTTCAGGCGGCCTGATACGCGGGGAATTGCCGGCTGATCTTATGGTCTGGGTTAATATATTGATTGCTTTTAACGTGGTATACTTGGTCGTGGCGTGGCTAGTTTTTGAGCATGTTATAGAAGAATAATGAAAACCGGGGGTTTAGTTAATTGAATTACACCGTCACAGCGTACGTAATAATCTGGGT
>JAJRTC010000175.1 GCA_024278445.1 Nitrospirota bacterium | reverse complement strand
GCAAGCAGATAGCCCGCGCACATAAAGGAGAGATAACCGTGGAAAGTGAGGAAGGGCAATGGAGCCGGTTCTCCCTGTATATCCCCACAACAGCAGAAAGAGTGGAAATGGCATGAGTAAGCATCATATTCTAATAGTCGATGACGAAGAAGATATCAGGCTAACGCTGGAAGCAACCCTGCAGGCGGAAGGATATAAAACCTCGCTCGCCGCGTCAGGTGAAGATGCACTAAACGAAATAAGGGAAAATCGCCCAAACCTCGTTCTCCTCGACGTCATGATGCCAGACCTTGACGGCTATGAAGTGTGCCGCCGCATAAAGGCTGATAACGAAACCAGGAACATCGCCGTAGTTTTCGCCTCCGCCATGAAAAAAACACAGCACAAGATAGAAGGGCTGGACATGGGGGCCGACGACTACATCACAAAACCTTTTAACATGCCGGAGCTTCTCGCCAAGCTCAGGGCGCTGTTTCGTATTCAGGAGAGCCAGTGGCGCCTTGAAAAACTTTTGGACTTCGCCCACACCATTAACATAATTGAACTATCGGCCATAACCAGCACCATCTCAAGTAAGCTTAAAGGCTTTATAACCGCAGACCGGTTCTCAATTTTCATCAAGGACGACGATACAGGTTCCCTGAAAGCCCTGGTTCATAACCATGAAGGAGTTGTACTAGACGAAATGACGGGAGAATCGCCCTACTCCAGAATAATGACCAAGGCCATGGAAACCGGAAAAAGGGTGATGGTTAGCAACTTTACCGGTTCCGAATATGACACGGGAGCCGGAAGGGTGAAATATGAAGACGGCTTTGCGCTCTGCGTGCCGCTAACCGCAGGTTCGGAAACTTTTGGCGTGTTAAACCTGAACGGCAATAACCGTGGGTTTTTCACACAGCCTGACTTTACAACGATAGAACTGACGGCAGAGATAATTTCGGCGGCACTCAACATCGCACTGAGGGTAAAACAGTTAAAAACCCTTGCCGTAACGGACGGACTTACGAAACTGTATAACCACAAGCATTTTCACGAAGTCATTCAGATGGAATTTGAAAGGGCCGCACGCTACAAGCAACCTCTCTCCCTTCTCATGATAGATATCGACCACTTTAAAAATGTAAACGATTCATACGGGCACCTTGTCGGCGATGACATCCTCTCAAAACTATCAACTCTTTTCATGGGGCATATCCGCAAAACGGACATCGCATCAAGATATGGCGGCGAGGAATTTGCCATTCTTCTGCCACAAACATCCGGAGACAAGGCACTCGTATTGGCCAAAAGGATCAGGGAGGACGTTGAACGCACCCTGTTCGATACGGAAATAGGGAACCTTAAGCTAACCGTATCGATAGGCGTCTGCGACAGTATGCAAAGCGGCCTGGAAACTGCCATTGACCTTATCAACAACGCAGATGACGCACTTTATCAAGCCAAGGACGCAGGGCGTAACCAAATAAAGATATCTGCAACAGAACCTGGAACCGCATGACTCTGCTTATCATGTCGGCAATTTTCTGCTACCTGTTAGGGTCTATTCCTACGGCGCTTATAGCGGGAAGGTTAATTTCAGGTATCGACATACGCCAGCACGGAAGTGGCAACGCCGGAGCAACCAACATATATCGCGTTTTCGGAATACGCCCATATATAACCGTTCTTTCTATCGACATCCTTAAAGGTTACTTGGCCGTAGCTTTCATTGCACCCCTAGGATATGGATTGCTTACAGACCAGCGAACCGCCCTTCTTTGCGGCGTTTCAGCCATACTAGGGCATGTTTACACCCTGTTTGCAGGCTTTAAGGGAGGCAAGGGTGTTGCCACGGCTTGCGGGGTCTTTTTAGGGCTTGCACCGTTAACAGCAATTCTTGCCGTTGTCATTTATCTGCTCGTAACCATAACAACCAAGTATGTGGCGTTGGGGTCTATAACGGCCGCTGTAAGCGCCCCTGTAACCCTTGCGGTAGAAATGCTTCTGCTTGGGCACAATATCCCGGTGGAGCTTGTAGCACTTGCCGTTGCACTTGCCCTGTTCATGATATACACGCACAGGGCCAACATCAGCCGCCTGCTTAAAGGGGAAGAGCGTAAAACCGATTTTCTGGAAAAACTGCGCAAAAAAAGCGAATAACCTGCAGAGGTAAAATCGATGAACGAATTCCCGCGGCTGAGGAACCTTGACGCCATCCCTGTAAAAAATGGTGACGAAACCCTCGTAACTATTTACGACCCCACACGCTACTCTGAAACAAGCATGTCCGTAAGCCTGCCAGCCTTTTACCTTATCTCCCTGATGGACGGGAACCTTAACGCTAACGGCCTACGGGAGAAATTCGCCGCTCACTTCAAACAACAGGTAAGCCTTGAAGAGGTCGCGTATATCATAAAAAAACTTGATGAAGCCTATATGCTTGATAACGATCGTTTTGCTGATATGGTGGCAGTTCTCAAAAGCAGGTTCCTGACGCTACCTGAACGACCGGCATTTTTTGCAGGTGACAGCTACCCTGCGGAGCCTGTTAAGCTTTGTGAACAACTCGATAAATTTACGAGCAATAACAGTAAGCAATTCGGCAAAAACATAAACGCGATTCTGGTTCCGCACATTGATTTTCGTGTCGGAGCAGACATGATGGGAGCAGGCTGGAGAGAAATCAAAAACTCTACGGCTGACCTTTTTATCATCTTGGGAACGGGACATTCGCTCTCTGAAGATTTTTTCTCGTGCATCTCTAAAGACTTTGCAACTCCTGTCGGGTCTATGAGAGTTGATCGTAAATTTTTAGCCGAGCTTGAAAAAAACTTTGGAGAAAAAGTTGAAACACAGGCCGATGCGCACAGGATGGAACACTCGATAGAATTTCAATCGCTCTTTTTTGCACACCTTTTCGGTAAAAAAAAGGAAGCCACAGCAGTTCCGATTCTCCTCTCGTTCCCTGAAAATATATGGAGCATGGGCCACCCCGTATTTAACGGAGAACGCGTTGACAGGTTTATAACAGCCCTTAAAAAAACGATACAGGCAACAAGACGCAAAACCGTGTTTGTAGCCAGTGTTGATTTTTCACATGTTGGCGCAAGGTTTGGAGACCACGCTCCGTTGAGCGATGACGCCCTTAGGCGGATCGAAAACGATGATATAGAAATCATAAACGCCATAAAAAACATTGATATCGACACTTTCACAAAGAAAATTTTACAAACCAACAGTTCTAACCGGGTATGTGGATTTCCGGCGATTTATACCCTTTTGAAAGTATGTAACGCAACAAAGGGAGAGCTTATAGAATACAGGCAGAACATTGAAGGCGAAAAAGATTCAATGGTAAGTTTTGCCACAATGGCGCTTATGTCTGACTAACGGAAATACGCCTGAGTATAGACTCTGGCAAAACCTGATAATGTGATATTCTTACCAAGGCAATTAGACTTTTAATTTTCTATAAAAACAATGACAGATAAAATAAACGGCACAGTCTACGAGCGGAAAAGAATAGAAGCGGGAACCATGGGTACTCGCCGAAAATCCAACGAGGAACAGGACCTGCACTATTTTGCCAAGTCCACAGCCGAGGGTAAGGTTAGTCTATATATCATCAAACCTACGGGTGAGCCGACGGCCATGATAGTCGAAACCCTGGAAAGAGAAGAGTTTGACCTGCGCTTTAAAGATTGCTCTACTCATAAATGCGACCTGAAACCCAAATCGGTAGAAGAAATTAAAAAAGAAAAAGCTCAGGAACGGGTTATCACAGGTGAAGAACACCTTAAAAAGAAGGAATATAACGCCGCCGTTTTTGAGTTTGGCCAAGCGGCAAAAGAAGACAAGGAGAACCTTAAAGCCCACTTGGGCAAAGGGCAGGCCCACATTGGTTTAGGTGAGGTAGACAAGGCAAAATATTCGTTTGAAAAACTCTCTGAAATTGACAGCCTTTATGATATGGACAACAAACACATATTTAATGAATATGGCATAGAGCTTAGAAAAAGCGAGATGTATGACCTTGCCATTGAAAACTATGAAAAGGCTATTTCAATCGACCCGGACGACGAAGCTCTCTACTTTAATATTGGCAGGGCCTACTATTCAAGCGGAAGCCGGGACAAAGCAGTAAAATATCTGGACAAGGCCATATCGCTTGATAGTAACTTTTCAGAAGCGAAAATGCTCCGCAACGCAATCGCAAGCGGAGCCAGGAAATAAGCCACAGCCCCGCGCCAACCAAGCCCTGCGATTGCAAAACCACCCAATCAGCAACCAGCCGCACTTAACAATAACGTTTTGGCCGTTATTTATTTAAGAACCTTCTTAAGCTTGTCTTCCAGCACAGCGGCGGTAAAAGGCTTGACAACATAATCGTTAACCCCGGCTTGGGCGGCCGCAACGATGTTATCCTTCAAGGCCTCAGCCGTAACCATAACAATCGGAACGTTTTTTGTGTTCGGGTCGGATCGAACAGCTTTTAATAACTCAAGCCCGCTCATTTGAGGCATATTCCAATCCATCAGAATAACGTCATATTTATTCTGCTGGATTTTTGGCAAAGCCGTGGAGCCATCATCGGCTTCATCAACATTTTTTATGCCAAGCTGAGAAAGTATATTTTTCTCGATCTTCCGCATAGTGGCAAAATCGTCAACAACCAACACTTTGAGATTTGGATCCAAATCGGCCATCGCTAAAACCCTACATTGTGAAAAAGTTCTAATATTCAAGTATTTTACTTGAAATCACCCAATTAAGAAACAGTTAATTAAACTGAAACCAGTGTGATGGCACCTTAAACAAGAAAAAAGCTGGCGACATTTTTTTTAGTACAACTGGTTCATGCTAAGGGGACCTCTAAAAATTCATTTCGGCTACAAACGGCTGTAATCACGCCATGAAAGCAATTTTTAGAGGCTCCCTTAAGTTAGACGGCTATACTGCCCCCGGTGAGGTAGAAAGAAAAACTTTTCATATCTGGCTGTTTTCAGGGGGAGATACTTGGTTATAGCGTAACTAAAGGTTTGGTGCCGGAGGGGGGACTTGAACCCCCACGCCCCGTAAGGAGCAAAAGATTTTGAGTCTTCCGCGTCTGCCATTCCGCCACTCCGGCTTTTTGAATGCGGGCAGTGGGTATTCTAACCAACCGTTTTCCTCCCGTCCATAGCGATATTGCCGGCCACGCAAGATCAGTTACTTCAAAACGTAGTTTCCTGCCTGTTTCTGCCAGGAAAACCGTTTTAAAACCGGTAGCGGGTCAGTTTGGTCATTCTGAGCCAAAGGCGAAGAATCTCGAATTGCACCTGACGTGATAACAATAGATTCGAGATGCTTCGCGGAGCCTGCCCTGAGTGAAGCAAGTGAATCGAATGGGCTTTAGCATGACAACAATGCGCGAACTAACCCACTACCTGAAAACCTTTAAAGTTGTATGATTTTGCAAAATACCATATGATTCTCGCTTGCGTGCAGAAGGTGGCCGCGCTATTTTTTTTGATTATATTTCTTCCGTTTTTCGTCTTTGGGAGTTGGTGATGATAATTGTAATGCAGGGAAATGCGACTGAACAAGATATTGAAGACGTTGTAAAGCGTGTTGAAAAATTTGGATATGCGGCAAAAGTTCTTTCAGGAGAATTGCGCACCGTTATCGCGGCGCTAGGCGATGCGAGAGATAAGGAACGCCTTCAGTCGCTAGAATCACTTAACCATGTTGAAAGCGTAATGCCAATTTTAAAGCCATACAAGCTCTGTTCCCGAGAGGTGCGAGCCGAAAAAACGATAATAGACGTAAACGGCGTGAAAATTGGCGGCAAAAAGCTGGTTGTTATGGCCGGCCCTTGCTCCGTAGAATCACAGGAACAGCTCACCGAGACGGGTAATTCGGTAAAAAAGGCTGGCGCTGAAATTTTGCGCGGCGGCGCGTTTAAACCCAGAACCTCACCATACAGTTTCCAGGGCATGGAAGAGGAGGGTTTAAAGCTTTTAAAGGAAGTATCGGAAGCTACCGGCATGCCGTTCGTAACAGAAGTTATGAACCCGCGCGAAGTGGAGCTTGTTCACAGATATGCAGACATAATACAAATCGGTGCCAGAAACGTGCAAAACTTCTCGCTGTTAAAAGAGGTTGGCAAAATGGAGAAACCGATTCTTTTAAAACGTGGGCTTGCCACCACTATCGACGAGTGGCTCATGTCTGCCGAATATATTCTTTCCGAAGGGAACGACAAGGTAATACTTTGCGAACGTGGCATACGCACATTCGAGAAGGCCACAAGAAACACTCTCGATCTCTCCGCTATTCCGGTAGTAAAAGAAAAATCACATCTTCCGGTTATAGTAGACCCAAGTCACGGAACCGGGTATTGGCAGTATGTAGAAACGATGTCGCTTGCGGCTGTCGCGGCCGGGGCCGACGGGCTGATGATAGAAGTCCACTGGAAACCGGAAGAAGCTTTCTCCGATGGCCCTCAATCACTAAAGCCTGAAAAATTTGCCGCGTTGATGGATAAGGTAAGAAAAGTGGCCGAATCGGTGGGGCGAGAGGCCTAAACTTTAACAGTTGGCACAGGCCGTCTGAACTGCCGTATGAAAAATATTTTTGGCCTGGGTGGAGAGCTTTCAAAAACGCTCGAAAGGTTTGAAGACCGCGAAGGCCAGGGAACCATGGCCGATGCCGTGGCCCGAACTCTTGAAAACGGCGGATTACTTTTAGTTGAAGCAGGAACGGGAACAGGTAAAACAATCGCCTATCTCGTCCCTGCGGTAATGTCCGGGCTTAAGGTTGTTGTATCTACAGGAACATTGAACCTGCAAGAGCAGGTCATAAAAAAAGACATCCCGCTAGTCGAAAAAATCGTTTCGCGAAAATTTAAAACCGCCTGCATGAAGGGGCGTGGAAATTACCTTTGCCAACGGCGTTTTAAAGGCTTCACACAACAACCGCTTTTTAAGGATAGCCGCGAGGGAAAGTTTTTTTCGACCCTTAAGGAATGGGCGAATAAAACAAAAACCGGCGACCGCGCTGAAATAGAAAACCTGCCGGACGGCTACTCCGCATGGAGCGAGATAAACTCCAAATCGGAGCTATGCCTGGGGCAGGCATGCGATACGTTTGACACCTGTTTCATAACAAAAATGCGGCAAGATGCGGCTGTGGCGGATATCGTGGTGGTAAACCACCATCTTTTCTTTGCAGACCTCAACGTAAAAGACTCAGCCTTCGGGGAGGTAATCCCAAGATACGACGCGGTTATATTCGACGAAGCGCACACGGTGGAGGAAACCGCCACAAACTATTTTGGACAGCGAATATCTAACTACCAAATAGAAGAAGCGGCACGGGATACCGAGCGTGAGTTGAGATCGGCAAAGCTAAAGGATAGCGACGCTACCGTAATGCTTGAAAACCTCGTCCGCAGATCAAAACTTTTCTTCAATGAATTTAAAGCAGGTTATGCGGATGGCAGAAGGAGGCTTACCGCAAAAGAGGTGGAACGCGCAGGCGACCTGGCCCTGGAACTTGCCAACACTCTCAAGCTTGCAGGCTCCACCATAAGCTCCATGAAAAAAACCACAGACAGCGTGGGCGCAATGGCTTTAAGGTTCCTCGACATGGCCAACGTAATGGAGGAGATACTGGCAATGGAGAACAGCGACCATGTATACTGCGTTGAAACTCGCGGGCGCGGCGTCTTTTTACAATCGTTTCCCATCGACGTCTCCCCGGTTCTCAAGGAAAAGCTCTACCCTGTTTCACAGGCGACAATATTTACATCCGCGACTTTAAGCGCAGGTGGCGATTTTACGTTTATAAAATCACGTTTAGGTTTAGAAAACCCGGAAGAACATATTATAGAATCTCCGTTTGACTATAAAAAACAGGCGGTGTTTTATATCGCCTCCGACATGCCCGACCCTGCCTCCCGCGATTTTACAGACCAGGCGGCAGAGCGGATGAAATCCCTCTTGATGGCGACAAAGGGGCGGGCTTTTCTGCTTTTTACAAGCTACAGAAATATGGACAGGGTATGGAACATACTGTCGGCAGACACTGAACTCCCATATACGATTTTAAAACAGGGAGATAGCCCCCGCTCTGTAATTATAGAAAAGTTCAGGAAAGACACCCATTCCATTCTTCTTGCGACATCATCGTTCTGGCAGGGGGTGGATGTGCCGGGTGAAACGTTATCTGCCGTGATAATAGACAAACTGCCTTTCGCCATGCCGGACGATCCGCAGATTGCCGCAAGAATTGAATCTATTGAAAAAAGAGGCGGCAAACCTTTTATAGAGTATCAACTCCCCTCGGCGGCCATAGCCTTAAAGCAGGGCCTTGGGCGGCTGATACGCTCAAAAGAAGATAAGGGCCTGCTTGCGGTTCTGGACAGGCGACTTGCCACAAAAAGTTATGGGCGAGTGTTTTTAAAAAGCTTGCCGAAGTTTAACGTTATAAGGAAGTTAGAAGAGGCTAAAGACGCAACGCAAAAAACACTGGGCGCCTAAAACACTCAGAACGGCTTTAATTGCAGTGCCAAGGGAAAGTAATTAACAATAGCCCATTTTTAGCGTTTAAAAACCGGGAACCGTAAAATAACAGTCGTCCCTTTCCCTTCACCAGCGCTTAAAAGCTCAAGCCCTCCACCGTTAGACTCCATAATAAAACGGGCCACGGTAAGCCCCAGGCCGAGCCCTCCGCCTTTGTAATTGTAGCGGCCAGAAGAATGTTTTAACGGGCTTTCAAGAGAAAAATATGGTTCAAAAACCTGTTCTATCCTCTCTTTGGATATACCAACGCCTTCATCTATGATTTCCACGATAATATGGTTGCCATCCACTTTGCCACTAACCTTCACGCTTCTTCCGTCGGGAGTGTATTTAATGGCGTTAGACAAAAGCTCTTCAAACACTTTATTTGCCATAAACTGGTCTCCGGCGGCGCAAGCATCTGGCTGAAGCGCGTCGATATTAAGTTCAATATTAATGTCACGTTGTTTATCTCTAACCATATGTCGGGCTTTGTCTACATTAGACATAAGGTCGGCACGAATGTAGATAGGGTCTTCAGTTTTTTTGGAGCCTGCGGCATGGTATGACGAAAACAGGGTGGCGGCAGAAATGATTCTTTCAAAATCGTGATATGTTTCATCTAGCCCACTGCAGATAAGCGTAGCTTCTTCCGACTGTTTGTCCCCGCCGAAAACCTTGCCGATAAGCTCTTTGAAAAGGCCAAGCTTGGTAAGCGGCGTACGAAGCTCGTGGGAAGCTATGAAAGTAAAATATTCTTTGGCTTTTTGAAGTGCAGCTTCATGGGTTACGTTGCGGCTTACAGAAACGTAGCTTACCGTTGTTCCGTCAGAACCTGTAACAGGAGATATGGTCACGGCTTCTTCGAACAAGGAACCGTCTTTTCTTTTGTTAACCAGGTTTCCGTGCCACACTTCTCCTTGCAAAAGAACACCCCACATCTTTTCGTAAAACGAGGGGTTATACTTGTCACTTTTCAAAATACGGGGGTTCTGGCCTAAAACCTCACCCTTCGTATAACCTGTGCTACGCTCAAAACCAGGGTTGACGTACTGTATGACTCCGTCGGTATCGGTTATTATAACGGAGTCTGTCAGTTGTTCGATGGCCGTATAAAGGCGTGAACGTTCCTCCACAACCTTCTCCATGTCTACAACATGCCTGCCACCCGATTCCTGATCGCCTGTTTTCATGTAAAAGACCCTGAGAAAAAATGGTTAGAAGTTCTACAGCTTATTCGCATTATTCCAGAAAACACCCTTTTTGCCAGCACACCAAAACATTAGAGAAATGCTCCGGCACAAAACCGAGCCACACACGTCAATCCTAAAATTGTATTAAATTTTGGCTCCAATTTCAAGATTTTTCCGAAGGAACAAAAACAAAAAAACCGTTTAAAACCGTACTCTAAATGGCTCAAACGGCCCAAGATATTCACACTGAAAAAGTAACGAAATCTTACTGTTTGAATCATTCCGATATAGTGCGGCACTCGTGCCACAGGAAAATCAGTTCCCGCTTGCCATTGCCGTTGCTTCCATAAAAAAAGATTTTCTTCGTAGGCTCATTTTTGCGGGTCTGGTACTATTTTTATATGGACGTGCACAGCCTGGTTAAAGAGTTTACAATTTACCTCTACATCGAAAAAAACAGGTCACAAAACACCGTTGACGCATACGGGCAAGACGTCACACGCTTTATAAAGAGAGCCAAACTCAAATCTTCCAAAGCCGTAAAGGCTGTCACACCACAAGAGATAATCTCATACATAAAAAGCCTGAAAAACTCCGGTGCCTCCGCCAGAACCAGTGCGAGGTCGCTTGCGTCTATTAAAAGTTTTTATAAATATCTGGTAGGCGAAGACATCATGACTTCAAACCCGGCAGAGGTCATACAATCGCCCAAATTAGGGAGGAGCATTCCAACCGTTCTCTCCGCAAAAGAGGTGGAAAAAATCCTTTCAGCTCCAAACATAAAAACCCCCGAAGGAGTCAGGGACGTCGCCATGCTCGAAACAATATACGCCACAGGTTTCAGGGCGTCTGAACTTGTGGCAATAAAGTTAAAGGATATAAACTTGGAGATGGGCTACATTTCCACCATCGGGAAAGGGTCGAAAGAACGGACAGTACCTTTGGGCGAAGTTGCGACAGAGCGGATAAAGGAATACAGGGCAACAGCAAGACCGCTACTTTTGAAAAACCGGGTATCAGACTCTCTTTTCGTTACCCGCCGTGGTTCTGAAATGACACGGCAAGGTTTTTGGAAAATGATAAAACTACGCGCCAAACAAGCTGGTATATTAAAAAAAATAAGCCCGCACTCCATGCGCCACTCTTTTGCCACGCACCTTTTAGAGCATGGAGCAGACCTTCGCTCGGTTCAGCAGATGTTGGGACATTCAGATATATCGACCACGCAGATATACACACACGTGGCAAGAGCGAGAATAAGCGAAATATACGAAAAAACCCACCCAAGAGCAAAGTGAAATACGGCCATGACGGGATTAACCCTTTTGTTAACGTTAACAGTCGCGTGGGTTACGCTTCTCTTCTTTTTCATCCGGTTCCTGCGCCGCAGTAAGCTCTACCAAAAAACCGGGAATAAAGCCAAAGAACCACGAGAAACTATAATATCGGTAATTAAAAAGCACTCCTTTGGCAAAGGCCACACCTCGCGTCTGGATAAAGCAGAGATATATATGGTCGCCTCATGCCTGAAATCATGGTTGAAAGAGGATGAAAATGATAAACTCGGCAAATGAGTGATACGAAAAACAAGCAAACAAG
Organism: Nitrospirota bacterium; assembly: GCA_024278445.1. Lineage (GTDB taxonomy): Bacteria > Nitrospinota_A > UBA7883 > UBA7883 > JAJRTC01 > JAJRTC01. The sequence goes on along the minus strand of JAJRTC010000175.1, from coordinate 14,534 downwards.
TGAGCTACCCGGCATTTTCCGCCCGGCGTTTTTAAAGGACGCCAAAACAATACAAGCCCTTGTAATGGTATATGCGGACCAGAAGCTAATGCTTCCCCGGTCGCTAAATGAGATATACGAAACCATCAGGCACTACACCCTGTATGAAGAAGATAACGAAATTCTGGGTGTGTGCGGTTTAAGCGTCCTTTGGGAAGACTTAACCGAGGTTCGTGCCCTCTCCGTAAAACCGGGTCATACAGGGAAAGGCATAGGACGGCAACTCACCCTAAAAGCTATAGATGAGGCGAAAAGGCTGGGGGCACCCAAGGTTTTGACACTCACATACGTTCCGGATTTTTTTACAAAGTTAGGATTCACCGTGGTAGATAAAAACGAACTGCCACACAAAATATGGGGCGACTGCGTACGTTGCCACAAGTTCCCTGACTGCGACGAAACCAGCATGATTTTTTACATAGGATAAACCACGGCAACATGCCCAAAACAAACGAAACAACAAAATTGACTACAGGTGAACTTATCATTGTCACGATAGACGGTCTCGCAGGACAGGGAGCCGGCATTGGCCGACACGAAGGCAAAGCCGTGTTCGCCCACGGAGCATATCCTGGTGATACAGCCACGTTGCGTGTAACAAAAAACAAAAAACGGCATATGGAAGCCGATATTGTGCGAATAGATTCGCCATCACCGCAAAGGCAAACACCGGCCTGCCCGCACTTTGGCGATTGTGGAGGGTGCCAATGGATGGGGCTTGAATATAAAACCCAGCTTGAATGGAAAAAGAAAATAACAAAAGACATTTTCCAGCGTATAGGCCGCCTGAATGTGGATGTGGATGATGTCATACCGTCGCCCAACGAGTTCGCATATCGCGCAAGGATCAGGCTGAAAGTTATCTGCAAAGGCGCTACGGCGGATATCGGTTTTCGTCGGCAAAAATCGCACGACATTGTTGCGATAGAAAAATGCCCAGTGGCAAACGATCTTGTGAACACGATCCTGGCGGAGTTAAAAACCGCAATTTCCAGCGCACCCGCAAGAGCTAAAAAAATCGACGAGGTAGAAATAGAAACCGATCACAAAGGTAAAACGGGACGAATAATAATAAGTTTAACGGAACCTGCGCCAAAAGATTTTATCGGCTGGCTTGAAAAACAGATTCCATCGGCACGAGGTGTTGCAATAAAACTTGGCAAAAAAATCACGCCGCAAGACCTGTTAAGCCTGACAGCTAAAACGCCGCAAGGCGATAAGCTCTCATACGGAGCAAACGTCTTTAGCCAGGTAAACCATGAACAGGGGCTAAAACTGGCCGAGCTTGTAATCAAAAACTCCGCCCTTAAACCGGGTGATATGGGGCTCGACCTTTTCTGCGGCATGGGCAACTTCGCCCTGCCGCTCGCAAAAGAAGGAGTATCCATAACCGCATTCGACTCAAGCAGGGAAGCCATCGACTGGGCCATGGAAAACAGAAGCCAAATGGGAATAGTAACGGCGCAGTTTGAAAAAGGTGACGCAATCGAGCAGGCGGGCAGGCTGTTGGCCTCAGGCTTTTATTTTGATACTGTGATTCTCGACCCTCCAAGAAGCGGCGTGGGAGAGAAAATAAAAACCGTTGCGGCTTTGGCTAAAAAAAGAATCGTCTACGTATCGTGCGACCCTGCTACGGCCGCAAGGGACGCCTCGCTAATTTGCGCCACAGGCTTCAAACTTGAAAAAATAGAGCCTGTAGACATGTTTCCGCAGACGCCCCATATCGAAATCGTTATGACTCTTACCAAGTTATAGATCCTGATGGAAATGTTGAACGCGATAGACTCGTTCGTATGGGGTCTGCCACTTATAACGCTTCTGCTGGGCGTGGGGGTATACCTAACCATCGCCCTTCGCGGCATTCAATTCAGATGGCTGTTTCCCGCTCTTTCCATGGCCCTGCTTAAAAGGCACGAGAAAGACGCGGAAGGCGACATATCTCATTTTCAGGCGTTAATGACGGCCCTTGCGGCGACAGTCGGCACAGGTAACATCGCAGGCGTCGCCACGGCCATCGCCATAGGCGGGCCGGGGGCCGTGTTCTGGATGTGGGTTACGGGGCTGGTCGGCATGGCCACAAAATATGCCGAAGCCCTGCTAGCCGTGAAATACAGATATAAAGACGAGCGCGGCCAAATGGTTGGTGGCCCGATGGTATATATCGCCGCGATAGGTGACAATCCGTTCTGGAAATATTTTGCAATGCTTTTTGCCGTGTTCGCCTCCATCGCGGCCTTTGGTATCGGCAACATGACGCAATCAAACTCCGTGGCAGACGCGTTGAGTAGCACATTTGGAACTCCAAGGCTGGCTGTTGGAATCACCCTCTCTATAATGACCGCCGTGGTGATCTTGGGTGGCGTAAAGTGGATAGGGCGCGTAGCTTCGGTAATAGTGCCTCTTATGATCTTCTTTTATTGCTCTGCCGCACTTCTGATTATCTTCATTAATATCGACAAAGTTCCAGCGGCTTTCGGCTTAATTTTTCACCATGCGATAAACCCGACAGCCGCATCCGGTGGGTTTGCAGGAGCCGCCGTTTGGGTCGCCGTCCGCATGGGGGTGGCGCGAGGTATTTTTTCGAACGAATCAGGGCTCGGTTCATCCCCCATTGCCGCCGCCGCCGCTAGAACAAAAGACCCGGCCACGCAGGCACTCGTCTCCATGACACAAACGTTTATCGATACATTGATCGTATGTACCCTGACGGCCCTTGTAATACTCATCTCAGGCGTGTGGGATAGCGGGTTAAACGGAGCGCCACTAACCACCGAGGCTTTCTCGCGCTTGCTACCGGGCGGCGCAGGTGGAATCATCGTTTCGCTGGGGCTTGTTTTCTTTGCATACTCCACCATGCTGGGTTGGAGCTACTATGGTGAAAAGGCGCTTGAGAGTTTAGCGGGTGTTCGCGCCATCACTCCATACAGAATCACCTTTTGCATTTTTATCGTTATTGGCGCAGTTACGGAACTTGATGTTGTTTGGACCTTCTCCGACATCACAAACGGCCTTATGGCCTTCCCCAACCTCGTGGCGCTTATAATGCTGGCACCAGTTGTCATCTCGGAAACAAAACGTTATACGGCGGCCCACAAATCGAAAAGGAATGATTTTACCGCCCCGCACCTTGACTGATAGCCGAGATCCCTGCAACACCCGAAGTTACAGTGGATTAATGACGCATAGCGTATATGACAATATCCATTGACTATAAATCAGTATAATTTGACAATGTAAGAATATCTATTGGCAGGTCGTGAGGTTTTAGTAACTATGATTTTGGTCGACAAGTTCAACCGCCCGGTTGAACTCATACAAATAGCCGCAAGCGCGTCTTGCCAATACAACTGCTCGCATTGCGGCTCGCAAAGATCGCCCGCATGGGGAACCAAAAAACTTTTCCCTACGGATAACATTCTAAGCTTTGTCGGGATGATGGCAAGGATCGGTTTAAAAAGGGCCCGGCTATCTGGCGGCGAACCCCTTTTGCGCCCCGATATTATCGACCTTATATCGGGCTTGGCGTCTATAGGCTCACTGGAATCGGTCTCCATGTCGACCAACGGCAGGTTGCTTGAAGAAAAAGCTCAGGATATTGCAAAATCCGGCCTCAAGAGGCTTTTCCTTACGCTACCGACCCTGAACAAAAACCTTTTCCACTCAATAACAGGAGCCGACGACCTCGACAAAATCATCAATGGCATGGATACGCTGGCAAAAATCGACAGTGTGCCAATAACAGTCAAGATGACCGTTATTGCCGGAGTCAACGACCATGAAGTAGTCGATATGGTCAAGTGGTGCGGTAACAGACATGTTAACGCTTATATTGTCGAAGGATATTCGCCTACCGCCTCTGGCAAAGTGTCTGAAAAAGAAATACTGGCAAAAATAAAGGGCCATTACAGCCTGACAAGAATGACAGGCACATCTCCCCACAATAGCCCGTGGACAATTAATGAAACAGGGACAACGCTTAAAATCGTAACCATGGACAACAAGAGGAACTGTTCGGCCTGCAACAGGTTCTGGCTGTCGGTAGACGGCCTTGTTACCATGTGTAGCGGGGTAGAATCAACCCTTGACCTTAAATCTGTGTTCGATGACGATGCGGGTGAAACGGCGCTGGAGGAATTCGCCGTAAAAATCGCCCTTAACAAGCCTATCGGTGTTGAAAGTTGCGGAACATACCCGTTCCCCACCACCAAAGCGTAAACAGGAACGGAAGTTATATCCATAATGCCGGTAATCTCGCGCACTTTTTAAATCTCTATACCGTACTCTTCCTTACCTAAAACAAACGTAATATATTTGCCAACGCACCCATCCTCCGGTTCTGTATATTTGGGTTCTTCCGTTATTTGTGCAGACATATTTAAAAGCTCCTCAAAACAAGCGGCCAGCAAAATTAAAATTCCTTGAAATCCTCATCCAATGGAAATGCATCTTCATGCTCTGCTTTCCTGGTTTTAGTAGCCGGCTGAGGGTGCGAAACATGCACAGGTGCCGCTGTTTGCTTTGGCGGGGCAAGAAGCCTGCGGCTTGTACCATTTCCATTATCACCAGCGTTCCCGGTAATAACATCCTGCATATTCTGGATCATCTCCCGCAACGAATCCGCTTGCGCCGAAAGCTCTTCACTCGACGCGGCGGACTCCTCCGCCACGGATGCGTTCTGCTGGATTATTCTGTCGATTTCGGCCAACGCCTCGCTTACCTGGTCAACACCGGTAGACTGTTCTATCGACGACTCCGCTATATCGGAAACAAGGCTGTTTACCTTCTTTGCCGATTCTTCGATAGCTTTTAGCGCCTCCACCGCCTCGTCTACGATGCTCACCCCTTCGTCCGATTTACTTGCCGATCCTTCAATCAGGCTTGCGGTATCTTTAGCGGCGGTAGCGGATCTTTGCGCAAGATTTCTTACTTCCTCTGCCACAACGGCAAAACCTTTGCCATGCTCACCCGCCCGTGCCGCCTCAACAGCCGCGTTTAACGCCAGCAGGTTCGTCTGAAACGCTATTTCCTCTATCACCTTGATGATCTTGGATACCTCGCCGCTACTCTCCTTGATAGAAGTTATGGCGTTTACCATCCTGTCCATAGATTGGCTTCCGTTATTAACAAGCCGGTTCATGTCGTTCATAAGATCAGTCGCGGCTCTTGAGTTGTCAGCGTTCTGCTTGGCCCTGTCGGCAATCTCCTTTACCGAGGCCGCAGTTTCTTCCATTGAGGAGGCCTGCTCCGTCGCCCCTTCGGCAAGGCTCTGGCTGGAGGTAGAAACCTGTTCAGAAGCGCTTGTTACCTGGTTTGCACCATCGGTCATGTCGGAGGTTATGGAGTGCATAGGATTTACAACGGATCGTCTGATGAAAAACACCACCAGCAGACATGAAACGAAAACTATCACCACAGACATGCCAAGCGCGGCAAACTTTATATCCCCCACGTTTTTATCAAGAGGCGCGAGGTCCATTATCACCTGAAAAGCTCCGTGCATGTCACCTACGCGTTTGCCATCCTTGGGAAAACCAACAGGGTCGGTCATGGTGCCGGGCCGTGTTGGGTCGTCATTTGCGCTACCGTGACACACCAGGCAGTCTTTAGTAAGCTTAACGGCGCGCATATAGAGCAAGGCGTTGCTTTCCGGGTCAATGCCGGAGACTTCCAGTTTGCCTGAGCTTTGCAGATCTCTTAAAAGTTCTTTTTCGGTTTTCGTCACCGGTTCATACGCCTTGTTTCTGGCGTTAAACCTTGTTGGCTTGAATATAAAATGGCTCTCCTCAGAGCCTGCCTGCGCCGCTTTAAAAGCCCAGATAACCGGAATGCTGGTGTTGTAATATCTCGTTTGGCGGAGTTTTGCAAAATAACTGTCAGAGCCTACTGCAAGCCCTTTCAGACTGGAAACAGCCTCGTCTAACATTTCCTCAAGGTTAAATGCGTTATAGGTTGACAGTGCATCGCCTGCGGCCAAACGGGCATTTTCCGCCATTTTGCCTATAGCCTTGGCCTTAAAATGCATCTCATCCAGCGCAGACTCTTTATACGCATTTATGTAGAAAACAGAAAGAGCAATGGCAGATAATGCTAATGCTGTCACTATCGATATCACGATCTTGTTTTGCAGACTCATGTCTTTCATAACTTACGCCTTTCAATGCACGCTGATGAACTCATATGCGACAGACACATTCACACTCTCAAAAGCCAACCTCCAACAATTCGATTTCTGCTGTAAACGGATGGAAGCCTCCTACATAGATTATTGGGCTCTGCACTCAGATCGCTTAATAAATTTATTAATATACATGAAATATTACTACTACCGGAGTGACTGTCAAGCGAAAATATAGAAATTGTCCCTAACAGGTAATAAACATACGTGGCGGATTTATCGCCAGAATCCCGGCATAGGCCAAGCGCTATTGAAATTTTCTTTAGTGGGGAACGTTTTCGGCCAGTCGGCGGAACTGAAGGCCATAGAGCATTTCCAGGTAGCGGCGGTTCTCGTCACGTTCAAGGTTGGTGACGTATTTCCAGAAGCCGTATACGCAGGAGAGGGTCATCATCCTTTCTGCATACAGATCCCAAGTGTAGCGCGATTTTACTCTTTCAAGCCCTCCCTCCGAGATCTTTCTCCAATAAGGCGCATCATTAATGGTTTTTTCAAAAAAGTCGGCAATAATAGTGGCCGATTCCTCGCCGTGGTTAGGGTCTATATGAAAGCCTGAAATACCATGCTCTATAATTTCAAGCGGGCCGCCATAACATGTTGCAAACGTCGGCAAGCCTGAACTCATGGCCTCTATCACGGTTAGGCCGAATGCCTCAAACAGGGCCGGCTGAACGAACGCCCCCCCCATGTCTGCCACATATCGATATAGCTCCGCCGACATGTTTTTTTCAAGGTGAACCCCAAGCCAGCGCACGCAACCGTCCAGTTCGTGAACGTTCATAAGCTCGTGCATAAGGGCAATCTGCTCGCGCTCCTCATTGTCGCCTGAAAGGTCGGGATTAGTGTGCCCTGCCACAACAAGCACGTTAACAAGTTTTTTCAGCCTTTCACTTTTCCCGTACCACTCTATAAGCCCCGAAATATTTTTAATTCTGTCAAGCCGCGCCATGGTGAAAAGAATCGGTTTTGACTTATCCAAAAATTCGCCGCGAGCGTCATCACGGTCTGCGGAACCGAAAATAAGCTCCTTTAATTCATCATGCAAACCAGGGAGCCTTCTTTCGGTTTCCGAACGTGAAAAATAGACTTCGGAGTCGGCTCCGGGGGAGACGATGTTAAATTTGGGGTCGAACATATCCACGCCGTTTACAACCCTGAAAAGCCCTGGCATGGTAAAAGCCGAATAGCTTTCATATTGCCCTATGCTGTCTACCTTCCCGGCTATTTCCTGGTAGGTACTGGTAATAATAAAATCAGCCGTGTTCATGGCTATGAGGTCTGCCGTGAACTGGCAGGAGAAATGGTATTTATGGTCGTTCTCTTTCCAGTAAAGATCGGAGAAAAGATATTTATTTTTCTCAAGGGCGTGGGCTATGTTGCATTGCGTCACCTTAAGCTTGCTCGACAACATGGAAGCCACCATAGCGCCATCGGAATAATTGCCTATTATGAGATCGGGGCGGCTTTCAAGTTCCGCCATCACTTCTTTTTCAACGTCGATCGCAAATCTTTCAAGATAGGGCCACACCTCAAACCGCGATATCCAGTGCGGAACTACCTCCCCTGCCTTGTTCCTGAACGGCACTCGTAATATCCTCGCGTTCTGCGTTCCCATTATCTCTTCTAAAGGCTGGTCACAGGTGGTATTGCCTGCTTCAGGTATGAGCCTTGTGACCACCAGTATTTGCGGGTCGATAGAGAGCCCCTGCGCTGATAACCGGCGGCGCATCTCTTTTTCTAACGCACGCACCTGGTCTAATATGTAAACCACTTGCCCGCCAGTATCGGGCAAACCCAAAACGTCGGATTGGCCAAAATATCCGTGTGGCGAGAGAATGACGATATTAAACACCATAGGGATATGCCCTAAAAACCGCTCTAACGACACAGGCTCAGGAGCTTCCAGAATATCGGAGAGAAGCTCGATACTGCTTTTGGTGCGGGCAACGTTGTCACCCCAGCCGATTTCAAAACCGATGGCCTGCATTCTTACGGCAACGGCGTCCCATTTTTTATCATCAGGCTGGGTAGACAAAAAGTCACTTGCCTGCCTAAGCGCTTTTCTAAGTCCACGAACATCCTGAACGCTCTGGTTCAACATAAGCTGAACCCCATGGCACTGATGGACTTTTAAAAATGCTAAAAGTTTACTAAAACCTTTACCGTCTTCCTGAAACAACTGGCTTGATAACTTCCTGTTCATAAATTCCACGCCACGCCCGATAGACCTTGATTCACGCAGTTTCGGAAAACCCCGGTTAAACGGCCCAAGATCGATTTCCAAAGCCCACTCGTCCTGATCCATTCCAACGAGCCGTTCTTTTACGCTCAGGTAGTCACCCACGCTTATAGTGTCGATATCCATCGTTTCAACATGAATCCGCTGGTATTTCCATCTGGCTACGCGGGGCCGAATCGCAAGATATATCCATGGCGAACTTACGGCCCCCTCCTGTGTAGCGTGTATAAGGTCTGCCAGCGGCGAATTTCTAAGTTCCCTGTTATCGTTTTCCTCGCAGAAACTTACAAACTCGTCCCACAACTCTGACCGCAAAAGAAAAGGTTTGTTAAGCCCTATATAGCGTCGCAAGATTTGGTAAGTATCGTCTCGGTGATGTTTCAGGTAATCGTGCAATACGTCAGTTACAAAATCACCGTTACCGGAAGGTTTACCCGTCACAGGCTTGCTCCTTCTTTTAGATGCGGGCGTACGGAGCCCAAAAAGTCATAATGTTTTATAGCTTCTATTATGCCCCATGCATGGTGTCCGTCGGCAAAGTATATCTGTGGTCTGCCTCGAAGCTTGTTCAACTCCTGGCTATGGTTACCTACAACCACGGCCATCGTGTTGCCCGTAAGCATGTCTTCATCATTGCCAGAATCACCAGCCACAAGGAAATTTTCAATCGGGATACCCCACTTGACCGCAAAATAACGTATCGCCATCCCCTTGGACGCACGTATCGGCACGATATCAAGGTAAGCCTTGTGCGAATAAATAACCTTGGCGTATAACCCCGCTCTTCTTAGTGTTCTGGTAATTTCGCGTATTCCGGGCGTTTTACCAGGGTCTACGAAATAACTGATTTTACGGAGTCCCTGCCCCTCTTTTGGCTGAGGCTTTAACCCTTTAATTTTTTTCATCTCACCTTTTATGGCATCAGGGTTCCACCTGTGGCTTATATGCCTCAGCCAGCCCTGATCCTCCCTGAGAGTAGGCCCATAAAAAATAGAACCACCGACATCGGTAATAAGCAGGTTTGGAATTGGGATGTTCCATTTTTTGAGAATATCCAAAGTAAGCTCAAGGCTTCTACCGGACGCCACACCAAACCCTATGTTTTTCTCATTTTTATCGAGTATTTCAAGAAGTAGGTCCAACGCGTTTTTATCACCTATGAGCGTATTATCTATATCGCACACCAACACCCTGTCTGTAGTTACAAGTTTCCCTTTCATCCTTGGCCCGATTCTTTGCGGCTCGTTCAGCGTGATTATTTTTTCTACCGCCTGCAAATATTTTTTGGCATGGTGACTCCACGAGTAGTATCGACGCGCTCCGGCAACACCGTTTTGGGCCCATTTTTTAAGCCTAGCCTTATCAGATAATGCGCGTTCCAAAGTTTCACCTATTCCCTTAACGTCAAGCGGGTCTATCAACATGCCGTTTTTAAGTTTGTTAACTATATCTTTCGCGCCACCGCTCTCTGTTGCGATAACAGCCAGCCCAGTCGCCGCCGCCTCAAGAATTGTTAGTCCGAAAGGTTCCGTTAAGGCAGGGTTTACGAACAGACCACCGGTTTTTGCCGCCATTTTATATATCTCCGGCACATCATCGGCCAAATGACGTTTAGGGTACGCAATGCTCCCGTAAAGGTCATACTGGTCGACCATCATCACAATATCTGTCATGACGTTGCGCGAAGCTTTATCCATAGAGCGTATACTTTCTCTCGATCCCGTAACCAGAACAAGATTGGCCATTTTAACTAACCTTGGGTTTGTGGCATATGCCTCAACCAGCGCACCGATATTTTTTCTTGCGTCCGCCCTTGATAACGCAAGAATCATCGGCTTTGAGGGCTCCTTTAGAAAACGTGAAATATCCTCACATATTTTCACAGCTCCTGAAACCTTGCCGGAGGGGGGCGTAAACTCTTCGATATCTACCCCAGGCGGAATGACCATCATTCTTTTTGGCCTGTAGTTATCGTAAGCGGCGTACTGCTCGCGTACTTCCTGCTCGGTGCTGGCGATAACCAGCGCGGCGTTGTCAAGCGCTCTCTCCTCCGCCTCAATACGTCTGCCGACATGATATATATTTTCTATCGACTCGATCTTTACCCCCTGGTCGATAAGACGCTGGCGTTTTACTCTACCCAAGGAATGGCCGGTAAAAACCATCGGAACGCCAAGGAGCCCCGTAAGGCCGGCGCCTATGTAGCCTCCATCGGCATAGTGCCCATGTATAAGGTCTGGCGCTCGTCCGATATAACGCAAATATTTTATAACGTTGTCGGCAAAGTTTTCTATATACGGCCATAGTGATTCTTTTTTGAAATAGCGCCACGGGCCGCACGGTATTCGCACAATATTAAAACCGGGCGTTACTTCCTCAAGTGGCATGGAGTAATCTACACTCAATTTTTTATCGACTATGAGCCTTGTCAAAAGATCGACCCGTTCAACTTCCGGTCGTTTTATGAGTGCATGTGCAAGTTCAATGATATATTTTATCTGCCCACCGGTGTCAGCATTACGGCCAAGCTCAAGGTTATGTCCACGAACGAGCCCATGTGGGCTCACAAGAAGGAGATATAATCCGCCACCCGTTTTTTTCACGATTTCCACGCCTCCATATGCTTTCTATATAGCCTGACGTCATGGCTTACCGCTCCACGTATACGGCATATATCTGCGGCAAATGAAGAGGCCCTCTCCAGAATAATATCCACGGCCCAACCTTCCAACGCACCTAAAATTGCGACAGAGGAAAAAGCGTCACCCGCACCTACCGCGTCGATTATGTTAGTCACAGGTTTTGGAGCGATATCACACGTCCCTGAGCCAGATATAATCGCGGCTCCATCTGCACCAAGAGTTAGAACGAGATTTTCTATTTTATTTTCTTTGCAGAGTTGCGAAGCTATGTTTTTAATACTTTCCCTTCCCGTAAAACTTGCACCGGAAAGCCTGAGTAATTCTTCCTGATTAAGCTTTGCCCATTTTACATTTTTTATCATAGACAAAACGTGAGTTTTCTTCCACCACGGCGCACGCAGGTTCACATCACAAAACACCGGCGCATGCGCCTGGCTTTGCAAAAGTTCAAGCGCAGAGCGTGAAACATAATTTCTTGCTATAAGAGACCCGTGGTAAAGAATGGAGTATTCACCCCCTGCGATGCCGGACCACATAAAATCTTCATCGATAAAGTCATATGCCTGATCGGGCAGAATAGAAAAAGTGGGTTCTCCTTTATCCAGCATAACTTCCACCATGCCTGTCTGATGTTCTTTATCAACCTGAAGAGCCTCGGTCGAAAGCCCCCAGTCGTTCATGGAATCAAAAACCTTCCGGCCATTTTTGTCATCACCAACACGGCTGATAAAAAGAGGGTCTAAACCGAAACCTTTAAGGTTCCACGCTACGTTAAAAGCGGCCCCGCCAAGAGAGGATGTTCCATCAGGAAAAGAATCGAACAATACTTCACCAAAGATTGCCGGACGAGAAGTGGAAGGGTTTGTCATTTAGCTATCTTGTGCGTTTAGTTACAATAAGTTACATGACCAGATACAGTCTAGCGCATTTACATTACCAACGCAAGGCGCCCTTGCCACGAGCCTGTTGCAGGGTATAGAATCGACTATCCTGATAAACAAAATTTCGCAGGGGAGAAACAAGCATGTCCAACTGGTATTACGCTGAAGGCTCGAACCAACAAGGCCCCGTCTCTGAAGTGGAGATAAGAAATCTTCTCAAAAAGGGGGCCCTCGACGGCAACACACTGGTATTCGGGCCGGGCATGATGAACTGGATAAAGTTAAAACACCTGCCACAGTTTTCCCTTACCGAAAAAGCGCCGCCACCTCCACCTGTAGTATCCAAAGCTAACGAGGCCGACGAAATCGACTACGAAATTTTTGGCGAGGAGATGCAGTATGTAGAGATAGAACTCGACCCGGGTGAGAGCGCAGTGGCCGAAGCCGGTTCCATGATGTATATGGATAGCGACATAGAAATGAACACGGTCTTCGGCGACGGAAGCAAAAAACAGGAACAGGCAGGTTTCATGGATAAGTTATTGGGTGCAGGTAAAAGGCTCATAACGGGTGAATCGTTATTTATGACGGTGTTCACTCACTCCGGAAGCACCAATAAACAAAAAGTGGCCTTCGCATCGCCCTACCCGGGGAAAATCATCCCGATGGATTTAAAAGAACTTGGCGGGGAACTCATTTGCCAAAAAGATTCCTTCCTCGCGGCGGCTAAAGGAGTGTCTATCGGCATACACTTCCAGAAAAAAATCGGACTCGGTTTATTTGGCGGCGAAGGATTTATCATGCAAAAGCTTGAAGGCGACGGCCTCTCCTTCGTCCACGCGGGTGGAACCATATTAAAAAAAGAGCTTACGGCAGGCGAACTGCTCCGCGTAGACACAGGTTGCCTTGTAGCTTTAGACCCGACTGTGAGGTATGACATTGAATATATCGGGAGCGTAAAATCTGCCATCTTTGGTGGCGAAGGCTTTTTCTATGCCACTCTGCGCGGCCCTGGCACGGCATGGTTGCAGTCACTGCCGTTTTCAAGGTTGGCCGGAAGAATTTATCAGGCCGCACCACAAACGGGAGGATCGCGAAAAGGTGAGGGATCTTTGTTAGGCGGCGTCGGCGATATTTTTATGGGCGACAGATAAAGTGAGTGAAATGATAATCGGGATATCCGGTGCTTCAGGTGTCATATACGGTATACGTCTACTGGAGGCATTAAAAAAATATGCGGCTGATTTAAAAACATCGCTCGTGATATCACCTGCCGGTGAAGATAACATCAGGATCGAAACCGATTATACCGTCGATCAGGTAAAAGCGATGGCAAGCGTCTGCTACGACCATAAAAATATGGCGGCTGTTATATCAAGTGGGTCACACAAAACACTTGGCATGGTCGTTGTTCCCTGTTCTATAAAAACATTATCAGACATCGCAAACTGCGCCACGGGCAACCTTTTGGTTCGGTCAGCCGACGTAACCTTAAAGGAGGGGCGCAAGCTCGTCGTAGTTCCGCGCGAAACCCCCTTGCATAAGGGGCACCTTAAGCTTTTAGCAACAGTGGCAGATTTTGGCGCGATAGTTTTACCACCAATGCCGGCGTTTTATAACAGGCCCCAAACGGTAGACGACATCGTAAACCATACCGTGGGCAAAATACTCGACCAGTTCAATATCGACCACAACCTGTTTAAACGCTGGGAAGGGGAATAAACGCCCTACCACTTCTCAAGATGAACTTCTCCCGGCTCTTTCTTTTTATGCTCGCGGAACCCGACAGACTCAACAAGAGATAACGCCGCCTCCACCATAGCAGGGTTACCACAAAGGAAAATGTGCGAGTTCTCAGGTGTCGGCGCAAAGCCCCATGCTTTTTCTACAACGCCAGACTTCCAGACATCCTGCACATAACCTGCAACTCCCCTCCACTCTACATGTTCCTCGTTAGGACGGCTCACCGACGGGATGTATGTAAAGTTTGAACAGACGTTGGAGAGCGTAATAAGCTCTGACCTGTAACCTAAGTCCCATGAGTGGCGCGCACCGTGGATTATGGCAAAATGCCTCTCCTTACTCGACTTTGGCAACTTGGTACGGATGAAGCTCATGTAAGGGGCAAGGCCCGTGCCGGTGGAAATCATGACGATGTTGGCCGTATCCGGCGCGTTCTCTATGGTAAACACGCCTTTGAACTTCGGAGCCATAAAAAGCTTGTCGCCTGCGCTCAACGCAAAGAGCCTTGGCGTTAAGGCACCTGAGCGGACAATTGAGATATAAAACTCCACATATTCTTTAGACACAGATGACGAGGCAACGGAATATGCCCGCTTTATAAGTTTGTCAGGGTCTGGGCTTTCATCTTCAGTGTCCGACACTTCAAACCTTGGCGCAGAGCCGGGGAGCCCCAGCACGCCGAACTGGCCCGGCTTAAAATCGGCAAGTTCGCCGCTATTTGGCCTCACACGCATAATCATAAGACCAGGGGAGACTTCTACTCGTTGAATGACAACCGCATTACACTTATCGTTTGACATAAAAACCTCCACTTT
>JAJRTC010000174.1 GCA_024278445.1 Nitrospirota bacterium | reverse complement strand
TGGCCCGCGCGTCATAAAGGCAGGTTTTGGAATAGCTCTGCACGGATATGACGCCGACTACCTGGTCTTGATATATCATCGGTGCGCCAAGCCACGATTTGGCAGGTTTCCCGCCGTGGCGGATTCCAAGTTTTTTACATTCTGCAAGCGTATCGTTTTTCATGAGAAGCGGTTTTCTGTTTCTTATGATCCAGCTGTTCATCCCGTCGGACAGCGGATAAACCTCAGGGCGTGACATATCTGACACATCGGTAATGTAACTTGCGAGAAACGATAACTCTCGTTTATCGGGGTTATAAAGTATAACGTTCACCTCGTCTGTTTCCAGCACCGCGCCTAACCGCGCAACTATTTCGCAGGTCATCTCTTTTAGCGTAAGCTTGGATGTGATTAACCTGCCGACTGTGTTGATGGTTTCAAGATCCTCGGCCCTGCGCACCTGAACCTCGCTTTGCCTTATCCTGCCAATGGTTTCACCTATCCTGTTCATTACGGAAGAAACAAGCTGTAAGGATGACGGGTCAGGAGATTTATCCGCACTGTTTGCCGCCATAAAAATGCCGGCCTGCTTGTCTTCCACGGTTATAAAAGCTCGTGCGATAGAAGAGAACCCTGCGTCACGACAGTGTGACTTTGTTATATCCTGCGACACGAACACGCCGTCATGATTCTCGTTGTTTTCCCATCCGCATACGCACCCGTCGAAATATATGCCAGAGAAGCAAAGACTGGCAAAGCCGCTTGCGATTTCCACCTCTATCTCACCCTTTCGGGAAAACAGGGCGGCCCTTATAACCCCCGATTCAAACTCCAGGAGGATGAGCGATTCTTTTAAAACCACGCCGAGGGCCGTTTTGAACGTATCTTCACAACGGGCGCGGTTTAACGCGGAAACCATTAGCTCATACCTTTGAAGCGAAGATAACGCCGTCATGCCAGGTTCGGCTCCCAAATGCGTGAGAAAAATTTCGTTTCAGGATCAATTCGAGACCCCATTATAGCGACATTATCCCGCCTTTACGAGCATGACAAACAACCACCCGGAACATCGCAAACAGAAAGACCGTGCGCCTAATAGGATTGACAATTTGATATATTTATATGATAATTCGATGATAAATAAAGGGAGCCCCTGTAAAAGATGAAATGCCCTCATTGTAGCTATGTAAGCTTCGAATATCTCGACACATGCCGTAAATGTTCCAAAGACTTAACAGATCACAAATCAAAATTCGGCATCGATTTCATTGAACCCCTCGCTATTGGCGTTCTCGCACATATCTCGCAGGCTGATGTTATGGAATCTACGTCGATTACAGAAGTCGACGTGGCAACCGCAACCGCTTTCGATACAGACGATTTCTCCGTTGGGGGCGACACATCAGACACCGAAACGGCAGAAGTGGGTGGAATATCCTTAGATGAAGTCGAAATTGACTCTGCCCCGCCACCTATTCCTGAAGAACCGGAAATAAGCCTGGATATAACTGAGTTCGAAGAAGAAGAGGCAAGCGGCGAGGAGACGGAAGAAATTTCCATTGATGAGGTTGAATCAAGCGAAGCGGCGGAAGAAATTTCTTTGGATTTTGGTGAACTGGAAGTAGCTGTGGAAGAAGAGGGGTTACCGCAAGAAGAAATTTCTTTAGACGCAGGCGAGCCAGAAGAAACAGTAGCCATGGAAGAAGAAAATATCGACCTCGGTGCGCTGGAAGATGACGCGATAGAAACAATAGAGGGGCCGATTAATCCACCAAACGAAAACGAAGCACTGCTCGACAGCTCGCTAGACGCCACTTCAAGCGACTTTTCTTTGGGTTTGGGAGAAGATTTTGAAACCGATACGGAATTAAACCTCGATGACCTGCCATCACTTGACCAGGACATCGCATCTACAGGTGACGAAACGGAAATAGACCTGGGTGAAGATGATCTCATTGTTGACGCGTTATCAGAAGAAAACATAAGCATTGATACGCTGGACGACGATATAGAGGTTGACGTCTCGCTGGAAGATGACGAAAACTCCGACACATCGCTTGTACAAGAAGACCTTGATGACAAACCTGAAATACAAACGCCTGATCTTGAACCCGCCGAAGATATGGATATCGACCTTGACGATGCCCTCGATATAGATATAGACGACCTGGAGCTTGGCGGTGAAAAACCGGATAACGACGAAACCATAACAGAAGCGCTTGATGACACAAGCCTTGATCTCCAGATAGGTGACGACGATCTGGATCTGGATATGGACCTGGATCTGGAACAAAAATAACGCCAGCTATTTTTGTGACAAACAGTAACCTTATCGAATCTCCTGCCGGGAGCGGTGCCTTAAGCTTTGCAGAACCGGGAAACCGCCACCCTCAATACGCAAGTTTTAGCCGCCGATTTTTAGCATACGCACTCGACAACCTTTTTCTTGCAATCCTCACTTTCGTCGTTATGACTCAAGCCATGGGTGAAAACGATTCGGCATCAATCAGGCTGGATACTTGTCTCGCCTTTTTCTGGCTCTTTTACGGCTTTTACACCACAGCTTTTCTCGGATATTTCACCCTGATGACCGCAGGCACAGGCGGCGCTACCATAGGAAAACGCCTTTTAGGTATAAAAGTAACCCTCACAGATGGCCGAGATGTCACCTACGGCAGAGCTCTTGCCCGATCCATAGGCTACTATATAAGCACCATTTTCCTCTACATAGGGTTCCTCATCGCCATCATAGACAAGCGCCACCAGACGTTCCACGACAAGATCACCGGAACGGTTGTGGTGGAAATCGACTGACCACACCGCTATAATTGGCAGGGTTTGTTTTTGTCTTATAAATAACGTCGGCCTTGTCGCGGGCGCCAAGTTTTATTTAAGGGGAAATATATTGTGAAAAAGAGATACCTTATATCGCCAGGGCCAACACCGGTTCCGGAAGAAGTTCTGCTTGAGATGGCAAAACCTATCACGCACCATCGCACGCCACAGTTTTCGGCAGTATTTAAAGAATGCGCCGACGGCCTCAAAAAGCTGTTTAAAACAGAGCAAGGAGTGATGATGCTCGCCTCCTCAGGCACGGGGGCCATGGAAGCCACTATAACCAACCTTTTCTCGGCGGAGGATACAGTCCTCGTCGTAAACGCAGGAAAATTTGGTGAACGCTGGGGTAAAATAGCCGAAGCGTACGGGCTTAACGTTGAATGGATAAACGTTGAGTGGGGCAATGCCGTATCGGTTGACGCCGTAAAGCAAGCTATCGCCAACAACCCTAAAATATCGGCGATACTCACGCAAGGCTCCGAGACATCCACAACCACTGAACAGCCTATACGCGAACTGGCAGAACTAACCCGTGGAACCGACAGGTTGCTGGTAGTTGACGGCATAACGGCGGTGGGCGTAATAGACATGCCGATGGACGAATGGGGTATCGACGTTCTCGTAACAGGCTCGCAAAAGGCGCTTATGTTGCCGCCGGGGCTTGCGTTCATATCGCTGTCCGAAAAGGCGTGGAAACGGAACGAAACCGCTAAACTACCGAGGTTCTATTTTGATCTCAAGAAAGAGTTAAAAAACCTTGGGGCGGATACATCGGCTTACACGCCCGCCGTGTCGCTGA
>JAJRTC010000173.1 GCA_024278445.1 Nitrospirota bacterium | reverse complement strand
TAACGACGCAGACCGCCGCGTCATCCAGCCATTTTACGTTTATGCCGGATATATCTCCCTCGGCACACGCTTTTAGAACCGGCACGATGTCGCTTTTCATACGGGATAACACAGGCTGGCATTCGGGGTCGCCAAACCGGCAGTTAAACTCCAGCACTTTAGGGCCGTTTTCTGTAATCATTAACCCAGCGTAAAGAATGCCTTTGTATGGTGATCCGGCCATCTCAAGTGTCTTGAGGGTTTTACGCATTACGTTTTTTTCTATCCACTCTTCGAGTTCCGGCGTAATTACGGGAGCGGGGGAGTATGCCCCCATGCCGCCCGTGTTAGGGCCTGTGTCACCATCGCCTATCCGTTTATGGTCTTGCGACGACGGCATCATTATTAAATCTTTACCGTCGCAAAAAGCGAGGATAGAAGCTTCCTCTCCGTCGAGAGTTTCTTCCATTATGATAGTTTCGCCCGCTGTGCCGAACGCCTTTTTTCCCATCATCAGCTCTATCGCCTCTTCAGCCTCCTTGCGAGAGCTAGCCACAATGACTCCTTTGCCAGCCGCCAGACCGTCCGCTTTTATTACGACTCGTTCGCCAAAATTGTCGAGCGCGGCCAAGGCTTTGTTTTTGTCTGTGTGTACCTCGTATCTTGCTGTCGGTACGTTAGCGTCGTTCAAAACTTTTTTCATGAACGCTTTGGAGCCTTCGAGCTGTGCCGCATTTTTGTTGGGGCCAAAAGCCAGAAGTCCTGCGTCACTAAAAGCGTCTACGATACCCATGGTCAAGGGCATTTCCGGCCCTACAACTGTGAGGCCTATGTTGTTTTTCTTCGCGAATTGTAAAAGGCCGTCGATATCTTCTGCGTTTATATTAACGTTTTCGCCAACTGCCGCCGTGCCGGCGTTCCCCGGTGCGATGTAAAGTTTTTCACAAAGTTCGCTTTGCGCTATTTTCCATGCGAGCGCGTGTTCACGCCCGCCTCCCCCAATTACCAGAATTTTCATTTTTGAATTAACCCCGTTTGCTTTTTGTTCACCTTTTTGGGCGATCCCTACGTTTTCTTTTGTGCCAGCTTAAACGAAAGCTCCAGGATTGTAACTGGCAGGTTGCTGAAAAAGTCGTTCAAACTGTCATTCTGAGGAGCCGTAGGCGACGAAGAATCTCCTAACGCTATTAATATCAAAGTTTGTTTATTTCTTCAAATAGTGCGTCGCGCAATTCATTTTCAGGAACCTTGCGTATGATTTTGCCTCTTCTGAAAATAAGCCCCTCGCCATTCGCACCGCCCGCTATGCCAACGTCTGCCTCACGCGCTTCACCGGGGCCGTTAACTATGCATCCCATAACGGCAACGGTTATAGGTTTTTTCATTTTACGCAGGCGATCTTCCACCTCTCCTGCCAGCCCTACAAGGTCTATCTCGCATCTGCCGCATGTCGGGCACGATACGAGGTCTGGCGACGTTTTGCGTATCCCTGCGCTTTTTAAAATCTCATACCCGACGCGCACCTCCTCCACCGGATCGTCGGTTAACGACACGCGCAACGTGTCGCCGATTCCTTCCAGCAAGAGAGCGCCTATGCCTATGGCCGATTTTATCGTGCCGCCCCAACGTGTTCCGGCTTCCGAGACGCCTATGTGGAACGGATAGTCTACCTTGTCTGCCAACAGCCTGTATGCGTCTACAGTTGTGCGTACGCCGGAGGCTTTTAACGATACCTTCATATTAGTAAAATCCAAATCTTCAAGGATGCGTATATGTTCCATGGCCGAATCTGCCATGGCCATTGCCGTTGGCCCGCCATATTTTTGCAATAACTCCCGTTTTAACGAGCCTGCGTTAACCCCGATGCGTATTGGCGAACCATTGGCTTCTGCGGCTTTTACCAGTTCTTCAACCTTCCATTTTGCGCCTATGTTACCTGGGTTTATGCGTAACCCGTCGGCCCCGCATTCAAGAGCCGTTATGGCCAGACGGTAGTCAAAATGAATATCGACAATTAACGGTATTTTTATCTGCTGTCTTATTTCTGCAATGGAGGACGCCGCCTCCTCGTTTGGCACTGCCACGCGGATAATCTCGCACTCCACCGCCTCCAATCGCCTGATCTGGGCGACCGTCGCGTTAACGTCGCGCGTGTCTGTATTGGTCATCGACTGGACAGAGACAGGAACCCCGCCGCCGATTTTTACATCTCCAACCGCAATCTGCCTTGTTTTTCTCATCATGGTATTCTAGTTTACAGGGAAGAGGATGTACAACCATTGCAAAGTGGGTGTTTGCCTTGTAAAAAGACAGGTTAAATTGAAGGGTATTATGAAAAACGATCATCGCGCAAAACTACTTGCGGCAATAAAGACAAAAGCCTACAGGGAAGGGGATTTTACGCTCGCTTCCGGCAAAAAATCGGACTATTACATAGACATGAAAGAGGTGACCCTGGACGCCGAGGGGAGCCTCCTCGTAGGCGAAGTTATATTTGAGAAAATAAAAGATTGGGGCGTATCTGAAGTCGGCGGGATGGAACTAGGGTCCGTGCCGATATCTACCGCCGTTAGCGTCGTATCCGCACAAAAAGGAGCCTCGCTTGGCAATTTTATCGTACGCAAGGAATCGAAAGGTCACGGGACGGGTAAAAAGATCGAGGGAAAAATTGGCCCCGGTGTAAAGGTTGTTGTGGTGGAAGACGTTGTTAGCACCGGTGGATCGTCTATGAAAGCTATCGCCGCTATCGAGGAGGCCGGTGCCGAAGTTGTTTGCGTCGTTGCCATCGTAGACAGGGAAATGGGAGGCGCAGACACATTCGCGCACAGGAATATAAAGTTCGATCCGCTTTTTACGGTTTCACAAATCAAGGCGGGTTAGCCGATGATACGCAAGGCCGCAGTCGCCGGATCGTTTTATCCTGCCACGCAAGAAGCTATAGAAGCCCAGATCGCAAGTTTTGACGTCGATGACGGCAAACCTGAGGCCGCTCTTGGGCTTATTGTTCCTCATGCCGGATATACATATTCGGGGGAAGTGGCGGCAAAGGTATATGCGTGCGCAAAGGTTGAGAGTTCCGTTGTCATGATAGGGCCTAATCACAGTGGAGGGGCGAGTGCGCCATCCTTGG
>JAJRTC010000172.1 GCA_024278445.1 Nitrospirota bacterium | reverse complement strand
GGCGAGCTTTAAATGAAATGGCCCTGGGAGAGATACCTTTAGTAGGATACGACATAGACTGGCAACCAGAAATTGTGATAACCGGGGAAACCGGGGAGTTAATAAAGTTCCGCAATAAGCAAGCAATGGCGGATGCGGTAGTAAAGGTTTTGAAAAATCCTTCCGTATATAAAAAAATGGGAAAAAATGCCAGAAAGCTTGCGATGGATCAAATGAATCCTCAAAAACTGTCGGCCCATGAGCAAGCCACATATGACAAACTTTTTGCCAGATTCTTTCGTGCCAGCTAGCTCGGAATTTTCACTAAATCGTCCAGCGTATATGCCAAACTCGTATTATCGCCTCAAAAAAAATTTTCCACGACATTTTGGATTTGCCACCCAGCCTGTCCTTGAAGACTATGGGAATCTCCTTGATTTTAAGACCTTTTTTGTGAACCCTGTAGGTCATCTCTATCTGAAACGAATACCCTTCGGAATGGATTTCCTCTAAAGCAATGGCCTCAAGCGTGCTTCTTTTAAAACATTTAAAGCCGCCCGTTAAATCACGATACGGAACAGAAAGAAGCACTCTGGAATAGACGCTACCGCCCATAGATATGATCTTGCGGTAGAATGGCCAATTCTCAACTCCACCTCCAGGTACATAGCGCGACCCTAGAATAAGATCGGCTCCTCTTATGGCATCAAGAAAATCGGGTAAATAGCATGGATCATGGGAAAAATCGGCGTCCATTTCAAAAATATACTCAAAATCACGTTCTAATGCGTACTTAAAGCCAGCGATATACGCAGTTCCCAAGCCAAGCTTGCTGACACGACTCAGGAGATGTATCCTCGAATTATCAGCTGTCAGCTTTTTAACAAGATTGCCGGTTCCGTCGGGAGAATTGTCGTCAACCACAAGAATAGACACACCTGGAACTTTCTCCCGTATGGCCGAAATGAGCTTTTCAATATTCTCTATCTCGTTATACGTCGGAATGATTATAAGAGTTTTAGAATTCATAGGCTGGTATTGTAAAATAGAGACAGCAATAAGGCCAGTTATCTATCCAAATTTAAGTAATCCATATTTGCGGAGCCGTACGGACACTTAAACTCGCCACTGGAATAATGAGGAAAACTCATTCTAACATAGTCCCCAATTTAAATGGTATCGTCTGGAGATGTCAGCCCGGATCGCAATGTACCTGACTTGAACGGCAAGTGGCGTAAAATCTTGCGAAACATCCAATGTGGCCCTGTCCACTCTTTCAGATAATCTGCCCATCCTAACAACGAAAATATTTTAGCAGCTGAAGCCGAGAGACGTGCCGCGTCTACAAGATCTGCCAAAATATTAATATCAACGGCTCTATTTTCCCTGAATCTGCGGCATGACCTGGTTTTTTCTATCAGTTTTTTTATCATCTCATGAACATAACAGGGGTTCAAATAAGGTATAATGGGCCTTTGCACTCTACTTGCTATTTACCTAAAAGTATTCTACTTGTATGAACACGCAAAGTTTTTGGGGAACATCGTTTCGGTTTTCCGTTCCACCAGGAATCATTTTTCTTCTGTACCTGGCGGCCAAATGGGTTTTTAAGCCGGATGCCGGAACGGCCCTGTTTTTTGATTTTGCCTGTTTTGCAGGAATGATGGCCGCCATTTTTCACGCCGTGTATCACACTATTTATTCTCCGGCATTAAAAACCAACGCACATGTAGAATCGATTTTGAACGGCGCAATTCCACTCGACATTCAACTGGACCTAAATACTCCGAACAACATTCGTGCCCCTGTTAACAAGCTTCAACTGGCCTTGAAGGAATCTCGCATTATGGCCGACCTTATGATGAGGCTAATACCAAGCATGGACAGGATAGTGAAAGCGTCACAAAGCAAAAGTGAATCGCTGGACGAGGAGCGTCAGGACGC
This sequence comes from Nitrospirota bacterium, assembly GCA_024278445.1. GTDB lineage: Bacteria > Nitrospinota_A > UBA7883 > UBA7883 > JAJRTC01 > JAJRTC01. Next base: position 1,496 of record JAJRTC010000172.1, on the reverse strand, counting down.
GGACTTTTTATCCACCATAGCCGAACAGACTACAAAGGTTCTTCTTATGGTTGGGAAGAATGTGAAGAAGGAAGGGAAGGTTGGTGCCGACCGAAGTCAGGCACTTCTCGCTACCATAAAATTATTCGACGAGTATAAAAAGAACACGCAAAAATCTGCATTAACCGTGGAGGAAATGGCCACAGGCGTGAACGAGGTTGAAAAAAACTCAAAAGTAATCAAGGATATCATAGAAATGATCGAAGACCTGGCCGATCAGACCAATCTGCTTGCGTTAAACGCGTCTATAGAAGCGTCACGGGCTGGTGAGTTTGGACACGGCTTTGCCGTTGTAGCGGGTGAAGTCAGGAAACTCGCATCAAAGGCCGCCAGCGCCACGGGAACCATGCGCAAAGTGGCACTTGCAAATGATAGAACAATCAATGAAATGTCTGGTCGGTTCAAGAGCCTTGCAAATGAACTAAAAAATATGACTGAGCGTATCTCCTATGCTAAATCCGCTCTTCACGGCATGGGAAATTCATCACAAAAATCAACCGGCCTTTACGAGATGACCTTAAAGGCAATGGATGAACAAATGCTCTCAGGCGAAAGGCTTGACAGGCTTTACGCCAGCATAAGCCAGCGTTTAGACAAAACAGAGCTTGGCACAGGGAAACTCACTCTCTCCTTGGCCAACGTAGCATCATTTATTGAAACGCTTGGCAACAAAACCCTTGCCGTAAACTACGGGAGCCCCGGCATAATAGCCAAAATCGGCTATGCATGTGAAAAGTATGCAAAAAAAATAGGAACGGCCGTTGCCAAAGCTATAAACGATGGCAAAATTAACGTAAATAATCTAAAAGCCGCCTCTGACAACATACAAACCATATGGTACAAAACGTCCGCAGAACTTCTGCCGGATATTCAAAGAAACGCCATGGCGGATCTGCAACGGGACTTGGAAAATATGGAGGTAAACAGCACTCCGATTCATACCGAGTTTTTATATGCTGTTTTTTGCGATACAAACGGGCACGTCCCGCATCAGGCAAACCCTGAATTACCCCAAAAAAATGACGCCGCAAATATATCCACAGGCTCTAAAACCGGTGCTACATGGATGTCTGTGCATATAGGTAATAGCGAAGAGGGGTTTGTTATGAGTGTAGCCACGCCTGTGTTTACAACTATCAACAGTGAAAACTTCCATTTGGGAGGATTCAGGATCGGTTTCAAAATTAGTGATCGCAACTAACAGGAGCTAATTTTTTGACCTCTCACACAGCCTCTGCCAGGTTTACACAACGCTCGTTTAGCGAGAGCGTGTTTAAACACGCCTTGCCTCTTTCAGCTTTTGCCACGCTTTTGTTCTATTCAGCTTTCTTCGCTTTTTACACCCCGGTTTTCGATACCAACGACGATATCGGAATGATGATGCTAACAGCCGGGCCGTGGGAACATAGCCCGCCAACCGCAACCTTGTGCATGAGCAACATTATGATAGGTGTGGT
>JAJRTC010000171.1 GCA_024278445.1 Nitrospirota bacterium | reverse complement strand
TTCGCCAGTCATCAACCAATCAAGCGAACAGCCGGTATAGTTCCTGATCTTGATAAGGTTGTCGTATTTAGGAATTTTCCCCATTTGCCAGTAATACTGGAACAAGCCTTTTTCAATACCAACTTTTTTGCACCATGCATACGGTTTGCCGGTTCCCATGAGGAACTGCAACCTGTCTTTAAAAGAGACTGCGTTTTGTGAAGTTCTTTCCATTGTCTTGCCAGATACTTTTGCCATCATTTCTACCTCTTTCGACATATGTTGTACTACGCCACCGACAATATGTCAGGCTTATGTTTTTAGACGCTAAAACTCTTTTAACGATTCTAAAAGTTTACTAACTATTAATAAAATTAAGCACTTGCATATTATGCTAATTTTTATAACATGTTTATAAGTTTGGATATCGTAAAGGCGAAATGATAGCACTAATTATTTTAGGTTGCAAGAGTTTGGTATGGGTATATCAGTATGATTATTAATGTTCTACCCAAATGTGCCAGAAATGTTGTGGTAAAAGGTTTTCCGGAATCTAAAAACTCATCTACTGCAATGGCAAGATACTTTTTGTAAAAAAAGGTGACATTATCTTGCCCTGTTTATGATAATTCTGCCACTTTCTTCAATGCTTTTACGCTTGCTCTCCTGGTATGCGTTTACAAGCTTCATTATCTTTTCCGCTTCTGCCTCGGAAGTGGTAAAAACTCGATATTTCAGGCCAGAGCCTGCTTCAGCAATGACCAGAACTTGATAAACCTCTTTTATCGTATCCGTTTTATCACATTTTATTGTGTGTATTTTATCCAGCTTGTCCGAGTCTATAGTGGCAAACCCTTTAGATCCGTCGCAGGAGAGGGTTTTGAAAGAAACTTTATAGGTAGAAAGATCATCCGCAACGGCAAGGGATGTAATGAGCAACGCTGAAATAAAAAACAAGGCTCCCGATTTCATGGTAGAACCCTCCAATAACTTTTACTACCAGCATTCTAGCATCAGCAGGCCTGGAACACCACCCTCCACCGGTTTCCCTGTTCAAAAGCGGCTTGCCTGGCTACCCTGATAGCTGGTAGAGTCCTTCGGTGCGACGTAAGCTTTATACAGGTAAAGGAGCAATTTGAATGGCTGGCGAATATATTTTTACAATGAGTGGTCTTTCCAAGACCTATGGACATAAAAAAGTTTTAGAGAATATAAACCTTTGCTTTTATCACGGTGCGAAAATTGGCGTGGTGGGTGAAAACGGTTCTGGTAAATCAACCCTGCTCAGAATCATGGCGGGCGAGGATACAGATTTTGACGGAACCGCCGTACAGCTTAAGGGAAGTACCATAGGGTACCTGCCTCAGGAACCAGCCCTGACTTTAAATAAAAACGTCCGCGAAAACGTAGAGGAAGCCTTTGCAGAAATAAAAGAGCTTATAAAAGAATACGAAGCCATAAGCACAGCCATGGCAAGCCCTATGTCTGACGACGAAATGGAAAAAGCGCTGGATAAAATGGGCAAGCTTCAGGACAAGATAGACGCGGTCGATGGCTGGGAACTTGATCGGCAGGTGGAAATCGCCATGGATGCCCTTGTTCTCCCGCCAGACGATATGGATGTTACCAGGCTATCCGGCGGCGAGAGACGCCGCGTGGCGTTATGCAAACTCTTGCTAAGGAAACCTGACATACTTCTTCTTGACGAGCCAACAAACCATCTTGACGCCGAAACCGTTGACTGGCTTGAGGGGCAACTGCGTGACTATCCGGGCAACGTCATAGTCTCTACCCATGACCGATATTTTCTCGACAACATTACAAAGTGGATTCTGGAACTCGACAAGGGGCGCGGGATACCTTTTGAGGGGAACTATTCTGCGTGGCTTGAGCAAAAAGCCAAGAGAATGGCCCAGGCGGAAGGGCAGGGGAAAAGCCTTAAAAAACATATGGAGATGGAGCTTGAATGGATACGTTCAAACCCAGGCGCACGCAGAACCAAAAACAAGGCTCGTATTAAAGACTACGAAAACCTGTCGGCAAGCGTAAAGCCGGTCGATAAAAACTACCTGGACATCCAGATTGCCCCAGGCGCAAGTTTGGGCGATCAGGTGATAGAATTCGACGGAGTTTCAAAAGGTTATGACGGCTCAGAGCTTATGTCTGATTTAAGCTTTATCATTCCACGTGGCGGGATAGTTGGCATTATCGGCCCGAACGGAGTTGGTAAAACCACGATGTTCCGGATGATCGTGGGTGAAGAAGAGCCGACGAGCGGAAAAATCAGCATAGGCCAGACAGTAAATATCTCGCACGTAGACCAGCACCGAGACGAACTTGATGGCACGAAAACCATATTTGAGGAGATAACGGGTGGCGGCGAGCATATGGAGATAGGCGGGCAGGTAGTGAACTCGCGGGCATATGTGGCGCGGTTTAATTTCAAGGGAGCGGATCAGCAAAAAAATGTTGATAAACTCTCAGGCGGTGAGCGCAACCGTGTTCACCTTGCAAAACTTCTAAAGCGTGGTGGCAACGTGATACTTTTAGATGAGCCGACTAACGACCTGGACGTTTCCACCCTGCGTGCGCTGGAAGACGCCATACTGGAGTTTTCCGGGTGCGTGATGGTGATAAGTCACGACAGGTTCTTCCTAGACAGAATATGCACCCATCTGCTTGTGTTTGAAGGAACAGGAACCCGTTGGTTCGAAGGTAACTTCGCCGAATATGAGGAGATGAAGCGAAAAGAAACAGGCGGCAAGGAAGAGAATCGAAGGAGCAAATACAAAAAACTTACGCTTAGGTGAAGATGCAAGCCTTAAGGTACGAAAATCAAGATTTGCGTTTAAAGACTTGCGGCTTCAGGTCTTTAAAAACCTTTACAGTTGTCATTGACATTCCGCGCTCACTTCTCAATGACTGGTAGACGTCACACCTTGTCATCCTGAACCGAAGGTGAAGGATCTCGTTTTTACATGGGATTGCCGCGTCGGCTTA
>JAJRTC010000170.1 GCA_024278445.1 Nitrospirota bacterium | reverse complement strand
CATGCCGGACGGGACGGGGTTAGACAAGTTTGCCGAAAAGTTCCCGAAACGGTTTTATGATGTCGGCATAGCCGAACAACATGCCACCACCTTTGCGGCCGGGTTGGCTGTGGAAGGGTTTCGTCCTGTTGTCGCTATCTATTCGACCTTCCTGCAAAGAGTGTTCGACCAAATAGTCCACGACGTATGCCTTATGAACCTCAACGTGACGTTTGCCGTAGACAGGGCAGGCATCGTAGGTGAAGACGGGGCCACACATCAGGGGCTTTTTGACCTGTCATACCTGCGGTTGGCTCCTAACATGGTCGTTATGGCTCCGAAGGATGAGAATGAACTTTGCCGAATGTTAAAAACGGCGTTATACCACCCCGGCCCTGCGGCTTTGCGTTATCCGCGTGGTTCCATCACGGGTGCTGAAATTTCAGAAGATATAGAACCTTTGGTCATAGGCAAGTCAGAACTTTTGCGAGACGGCTCAGACATTTGCATCGTAGCCGTGGGCTCCACGGTGTTGCCAGCCCTGGAGGCGGCTTGCGCGTTATCCAGGCAGGGCTATTCTGCCGCTGTCATAAACACAAGGTTTGTAAAACCTATAGACGAAGAGCTTTTTGAGAAGATGGGCAGGAAATGCGGTCTTTTGCTTACGGTGGAAGAAAACGTTCTCGCCGGCGGGTTCGGATCGGCCGTTTTGGAGCTTATAGAATCTAAAAAAATACCGCACGTAGCCGTCCGCAGGATTGGCGTTCCCGATATTTATGTAAGCCACGGTTCGCAAGAGGCCAAACGGAGGGAACTGGGGCTGGATGCCGTTGGCATAGAAAAAACGGCAAGAGAGTTCATACAGGAACGTCAGGCTGGCAAGATATCTTTTGCACATGTCGAAAAAACGGCTGGACATCCTACTTACTGAACGGGGCTTTGCAGAGAGCAGAACCCGCGCCCGATCACTCATAATGGCCGGTGCCGTTTTCGTTGACGGGGAACGGGTAGATAAGTCTGGTTCCATGACATCCGAAAACTCGAAAATCACCTTAAAAGAAAAAGACCACCCGTATGTTTCGCGGGGAGGAGTAAAGCTTGCCCATGCGCTTGAAATGTTCAAGGTCGATCCATCCGGCGTGACATGTCTTGACGTTGGCGCTTCTACCGGCGGGTTTACCGATTGTCTTTTGCAGAGTGGGGCCCAAAAGGTGTGGGCGGTTGATGTGGGGGAGAACCAGCTTGATTACCGCTTGAGAACGGATGAGCGGGTTGTGTCGCTTGAGAAGGTGAATGCGCGGGATATGGATATCTCGCTAATTACCGACCCTGTGGCCCTGCTTGTGGCCGATGTCTCGTTTATCTCGCTAAGGCTGGTTATTCCGCCTCTTCTGCCCCTTTTAACGTATGAGGCAAAACTTCTGCTTCTTGTAAAACCGCAGTTTGAGGCAGGGCGTGAGAATGTAGGCAAAAACGGTGTCGTGACGAGCCTTGAAATTCATAATCATGTGATAAACAAACTGTTATCGTTTTTCGCTTCCATCGGGCTCTCCTGCTGGGGTGTAACGGATTCTCCGATTTCCGGCAGGAAAGGGAACCGTGAATACTTTATGTTGCTTGAGAGGGTGAAAGAGGGTGTTTGTGGCCGCATTTTGCGTTATGACGTTAAAAAACCGTTGTCTGGTAGCTAGTTTTCATTATAGTGAAATTGGATGTTGACAATCGATCGCATGGTATCTAGAATCTTCGTTTCCCTATTTGAAGCACTGAAAATATAAGTAAGACGGATTAATGAAGAAAATCAGCAGAACATATGTAGCGAAACCGGCCGATTTCCCGGCTGACAAGGCGTCGTGGGTTTTAGTAGACGCCGAAGGTGAGGTACTTGGCAGGCTTGCAAGAAGAATCGCTAACACGCTTCGTGGTAAAGACAAACCAACCTTTACGCCACATGTCGACACAGGTTCCTTCGTTGTCGTCATCAACGCTGAGAAGGTCAAGCTTACCGGCGCTAAAAATGAGAACAAAATATATTACACGCACACGGGCCAGATCGGCGGATTAAAGTCGATGACGGCGGCTGAGCTTTTACAGAAAAAACCGGATGAGGTTATCCGCAGGGCTGTGGCCGGTATGTTGCCTAAAAACAGGCTTAACCGCGCTATTATAAAGAAACTTAAAATCTACGCGGGTCCTGAACACCCGCATGTGTCGCAGAAACCTGCGCTAATGGAGGCTTAAGGAGTTTATGGCTAACCAGGCTGATAACAGGCATTACGCAACCGGTCGGAGAAAAACGTCTACCGCAAGGGTATGGATTACCCCCGGCGAGGGCAAGGTTATTGTAAACAAACAGTCTGCAGACGCATATTTCAAGCGCGAAACAGCCGAGATGATTATGCGCCAGCCTCTTGTTACCACAGAGATGAACGACAAGATAGACGTATGGTGCACCGTTAAAGGTGGCGGATTAAGTGGCCAGGCGGGTGCCGTGCGGCATGGTATCGCAAGAGCGCTTGAAAAATTCGATCCCGCGTTAAGAGCCGTCATTAAAAAAGCCGGTATGCTTACCCGCGATTCCAGAGAAAAAGAGCGGAAAAAACCGGGCCAGCCGGGCGCTCGCAAACGTTTCCAGTTCTCCAAGCGTTAAAAAACAGCTGGGTTATACGCCAGGGAACAGCCGGGAGACATGCATATCTGCTCCCGGTTCCTTCTGGGTGTGAGTATGTCTGGATTGCCGGGAACTTTTATCACCGCTTTAGCTTATCTGGGCGTAACAAAACCTGTTTCCCGTGAAAGTCGCTTCTTCACACGAGCTTGCCAGGAATGGTATATTCTGCTGACTTAAGCAAAACATCATCATAACCGGATAATCAAATGATAAACGTAGGCATTATAGGGGCGGCAGGCTATACGGGCCAAACGCTTCTATCGATTTTACTGTCACACAAGCACGTTAACGTGGCGGCTATTACCTCCGCTACGTTTGAAGGAGAGAGCCTGTCCAACGTTTTTCCGGCCTTTGCCGGAAGAAAAAACTCGCTCGTTTTTGAAAAGGTAGACTACGACTCCATCGTAAAACGGTGTGACACGTTTTTCCTTTGTCTTCCGCACAGGGAATCGATGCCTGTTGTTGCCAAACTTTTGGATGCGGGCAAGATAGTTTTTGACCTCTCGGCAGATTTCAGACTAAAAGATCATGCCGTGTATGAGAAGTGGTATGGCGTAACACATACAAAAAAAGATCTTTTGGCGCATGCCGTCTATGGTTTGCCGGAACTATATGGAGACAAAATAAAAAACGCGTCTTTAGTTGCGGTTCCCGGTTGTTACCCGACGTCGGCGATTTTGGGCATGGCTCCTGTTTTGGGCAAGTCTTTTATAGACAAAAGTTCTATTGTCATAAATTCTGTCTCCGGTGTTTCGGGGGCCGGCAAAAAAGCTATGGCCGATTTTATGTTAGCCGAGCTTGAAGGGAATTTTTACGCATACGGCGCTCCATCGCACCGGCACACGCCGGAAATAGAACAGGAGTTTACAATTTTGGCTGGTAAAAAGACTGTGGTTACATTTATTCCGCACCTTTTGCCGACCACGCGAGGTATGTATACGACCATCACCACAAAATTGACCGAGGAAAAAACATCTG
>JAJRTC010000169.1 GCA_024278445.1 Nitrospirota bacterium | reverse complement strand
AGGAGACGCACCTTTCACAATTGTTTACGAGCTGGTAGACGCGTCTGGAATTGTTGTAAGAAAAAAGTTTACGTTCCATTATGGTGATTACAGCTTCGATTTTTCGGCGCTTGTAAAATCGACAGAAAAATGGGGAACCTTCGACTACAGCCTGGTCTGGTTTGGCCTGGGCGAAGAACTTGACGCTAAAAAAATGGCCTACAACTCATACCACGGGCCTGTGATGATGGTGAATGGCGAAAGGTTAACCGGGGCACCGGAGGATGACGAGCCTGAAATAAATTATAAGGGAGTCATCAAATGGGGGGCCGTGGCAAACCGTTACTATACGGCTGTCGCAATACCGCAAAACCCGGCAGGGATGGAAGCTGTCTCAAAATATATAGATGGAACACACTCTACGCTTGAATGGAAATTCAAGGCCAAGTTATCTAACGAGCCTGAAAGTTTTGTAATGTTCGTGGGGCCAAAAAAACATAGCGCACTTGAAAACTATACAAACGGCATGTACTCCATCATAGATTACGGCTGGTTCGACTTTTTTGCAAAACCGCTTTTCTGGGTGCTGAATTTCTTTCACGGATTATTTGGTAACTGGGGTTGGGCGATTATTGCTTTAACCACCTGCATCAAGGTGCTTTTTTTCCCGCTGTCGCAGAAGTCTTTTAAGTCTATGAAGCGGATGCAGGTTATCCAGCCTCAGATGAAGAAACTGCAGGAGACTTACAAGAACGATAAAGAGCAGTTAAACCGGGAAATGCTCAAAATGTATCGCGAGCATAAGGTTAACCCGTTGGGCGGTTGTTTGCCCATGGTATTGCAAATTCCGGTTTTCTTTGCGCTCTACAAGGTTCTGCTTGAGTCGATTGAGCTTAAAGGGGCCGGATTTATTTTTTGGATAACCGATCTTGCGGTGAAAGACCCTTACTATGTAACACCTGTGCTTATGGGCGCGTCGATGTTAGCGCAGATGATGATGACGCCCAGCACGGGCGACAAGGCTCAACGATATGTAATGTTGGCCATGCCTATTGTGTTTACGTTCATGTTTTTGTCGTTTCCGGCGGGGCTTGTTATTTACTGGCTTGTAAACAACCTGCTGACGATAGGCCAGCAGTGGATCATATACCGCAAGAAATAAAAAATTAAACTACGGGCGATAAAACTGTTTTTGCCAAAGTTGGCGGCGCCTGATAAATACACTTTTGATAAAGTGAGGGATACAAAAAAATGGATTGGATAGAAATAGAAGGCGATTCGAAAGAAGACGTGGAAACTAGGGCAAAAGAGGCGCTTGGTGTGAGCGACCTTGAAATGCTTGAGGTAGAAGAACTCAAGGTCATGCGGAAGTTTATGGGCATGGGTGGAACCAAATACAAGATTCGGGCCCGGTTAAAAGATGAGCCTGTAGTAGCTGAAGAAAAAGCGCCGAAGGCGGAAGAAACTCCTGAGGATGTTGAGGAAGAAAAATTTGTTCGCGCGGACGACTCTCCTTTAGAAGAGGATGTCGTTACGATGGATTCTAATTATCGCCCGTGGGTTTCCGAAGGCCCGGCTGGCGTTGTGATTCCAAGAAAAGGGCGCGGTTTTGGGCGCAAACTTTATAACCCTGAACCTGCCGTAGCCGTTATGGCCGTAGCTGAGGCAAAACCTGCACAGCCAAAAGAGCGTGAGCAGGTAGTTTACGAAGAAGTGGCCGAAGAGCCGCTTGAACCTGTGACCTATGAAGACGCTGAAAATTCTTCCATCACCGAAGAAGCGCGCGAACAGACTGTAAACTTTATTTTGCGAACCTTAAACGACATGGGTTTTGAAGAGCCGGTGGTAAAAGGCTACAGGTTAGAAGACAGGCTGATGGTGCAGATATCTTCAGAATCGAGCGGGCTTCTTATCGGACGTAAGGGCGAGACGCTCGAATCGCTCCAGTATCTTGCCGAAATCGTGGTGAACCGGAGCAGGGAACAGCGGATACGCCTTATTCTGGATGCCGACGATTACCGGGAAAAAAGAAAAAGAAAAGTGTTTCAGCTTGCCAAAGCGGCGGCAAACGATGCCATGAAAACACGCAGGCCGGTTTCGCTAAGCCCCATGAACCCAAGTGAGCGCAGATATGCCCACATGTGCCTTGCAAGTAATGGCAAGGTAGAAACACGGTCTGAGGGTGAAGGTTCCCGCAGGCGTGTGGTTGTTCACCCTAAAGGGGGCGGCAACAAAGGGTTTGGCGGCGCTAAAGGTAAAAACAAAGGGCCAAGACGCCGCCGGTAAGCCGGAAAGCAGGTGCGGGGGTGGTTCACTATTTAACGCACAAGCTTGTGGGCCCTCTTTTACACTTTTTATAAACTGAAGGGGGAGTTAGCCTGCTTCGCCGATAAGCTGACTATCCTTATAGGTAGCCTGTTTCCGAAACATATTCTTGCGCCCTCGCGCCGCTACCAACATAAACGCACTTTTATGCACTGGCGAAAAAACGTATATTACGAGGCTTTGTTTATATAATAAGCAGATGGTTGATGCTGATTTGCAAATAACCCAGGAAGAGACGATTGTCGCCATATCTACCGCCACGGGTGAGGGAGGCATAGGAATTGTACGTTTCTCAGGCAATACCGCTATAGCTATCGCTAAAAAACTGTTCCGCACTCCTGATGGAGCTATTCGCAAAAATTTTAAGTCTCGTCATGCCTATTACGGCAATATCGTAGATGAGGCCGGGGAAAAAATAGACGAGGTACTTATCACTATCATGCCCTCGCCTAAAACCTATACACGCGAGGATATGGTGGAGATATCGTGTCACGGCGGCTCTGTTGTAACGCGGCAAATTTTGAATCTGGTTCTTTCGCTTGGTGCGAGGATCGCCGAACCTGGTGAATTTTCAAAACGGGCTTTT
>JAJRTC010000015.1 GCA_024278445.1 Nitrospirota bacterium | reverse complement strand
TGGCGCAACGCCTGGGGCTGACAAAAGAGAAAAAACCGGAAAAGGTTGAAAAAGACATTATGGCGGTGATTCCGCAAAAGGATTGGACCGGTTTTTCGCACAGAATAATTCTTTTTGGCAGAGGTGTTTGTTCTGCCAGAAAGCCTGATTGCGGGCAGTGCCCTTTTAACGATTTCTGTCCGTCCGCCAAAAATTTGTGATTACAGATTAGCACGAACCTGCCGATGAAAGGTTAATTGCCTTTTACGATATTTTGCATTATGGAATTGGCTATGTCTCCTGCGGAGGCGCTATAGCTACCTTGGGCTATTTGAGCCTTTATCTGGCCGACCCTGTTGGCGCGGGAGATGTCAGGCTTTGCTTCAGACGCTATGCGATATGCCTTGATAGCCGCTTTGCTTCGGTCGGAAACCTGTGCCACAGAAGACGCGACTTCCGGGCTTTTAGTTGCCGGTGCGCTATCTTTAGGTTGCGTCGCAGGTGTGTTCTTGCGAGTGGCGACTTCCGCACGCTTGACGTCCTGAGGCTTTCCGCCTGTGATTCTTTCAATTACCATGATCTTAATTGTACCATTTCCTAATCTCACTTACCTAATCGGCATATTCTCAAACAAACTTTAGCAGAAACGTGAATGTTCTTATCTAGCTGATTTTAAATGATAAATTCGCTTTTGATGCTGTTTTTCAGAGGGTTGGGAAGTGTCAATATCGCAAAATCCCGGCGCAAACAAAAGTATCTGGACATGTGTCCATTTAGAATTGTATGTTTTTTGCGATAATGCAGATAAGAAAAATTATGTTTATTTAAGGAAGCAAGGTCTTATGGCTTTAATCAGGGCAACCGGTGCAGGGTCTTACGGGTCACTCGGCATTAATAACGCTTCTTTGCAGAAAACTTCCCAGCCGGCCAGAGGCAATTCTAAATTGATGGCGGCCGGCAGTCCTTCCGCGCTAGGGTCGTTGGCAAAATCTCAAACACAGATTTTTATAGCGAACGGTAAAAAGATAGCGCAGGGAGCTTCAGGCGCTTCCCGAATTTCTATTAGGGTATAATTATCCTTGGTTTTTCCATCACGGGAAAACTATTCCACTTTTATTTCCACCGGGGCGGCTTTGCCGTGATTTTCCTTTTTAGGCATTCTAACGGTTAAAAGACCGTCGTTCAGGGTTACCGATACGCTGTTTTCATCCACCATGCAAGGCAGGATGAACCGGCGCATGAAACGCCCATAGTTCCGTTCTATCCTAAGGTAGTTTTCATCGCTTATTTTTCGTTCCCTTTTTCGGGCACCAACGACGGTGACAACGTTATCGTTGATTTCAAGAACGATATCGGCAAGGTCCAAACCAGGTGCCTCAACCTTCATGGTGAAACTTGCGGCGGTTTCGTAGATGTCGCATGGGGGAACCCATGGTGACGGGGCGTTTAAGTCTACACTCAGGTTTGCCATGGCATATTCAAACAGCTTGCTCATCCTGTCGTGGACGAACATTATGTCTCGTGTGGAATCCCACCTTAAGATAGCCATAATAAAAATAACCCGCAAGCGTGATTAAATCTGTATTACACAGATGTTAAACCAGCCTGCGGGTTCAAACAAGCTTTACCTTATTTCGTCTCCTTGTCCACGTCTACGAACTCCGCGTCCACAACGTCTTCCTTGGCAGGCTCAGCTCCTGCAGTTGCGCCTGGTGCCTGTTCTCCTGGCGCTCCACCCGGTGCTGCCTGACCCTGCTCGGCGGTCTGTTGATAGATCAACTCCGCTAACTTGTGGCTCGCGGCCTGAAGAGCTTCCGTCGCCGCTTTTATTTCATCGATGTTGCCATCTTCCAAGGCCTTTTTCAGGTCGGCTGTTTTCTCCTCGATGTTTTTCTTGTCATCTTCGGGGAGTTTGTCGCCATGTTCGCTCAACGTTTTTTCCGTCTGGTAGGCAAGCGAATCTGCCGTGTTACGCACTTCGGCCAATTCCTTGGCTTTTTTGTCATCTTCCTCGTGCGAGGCGGCTTCATCCACCATACGTTTGATTTCGTCTTCGTTCAGGGATGATGAGCTTGTGATGGTTATCTTCTGCTCTTTTCCGGTTCCCTTGTCCTTGGCGGAAACATGCACGATGCCGTTTGCGTCGATATCAAAAGTGACCTCTACCTGAGGCATACCGCGTGGTGCGGGTGGAATACCGTCAAGGTGAAAACGGCCCAGGGTTCTGTTGTCTGCCGACATTTGGCGTTCGCCCTGCATTACATGTATCTCAACCGAGGTCTGGTTATCGGCGGCGGTTGAAAATACCTCACTTTTCTTCGTCGGGATAGTCGTATTTCTTTCTATCAGGTGCGTCATCACGCCGCCCAATGTTTCGATACCGAGAGAGAGCGGAGTTACGTCGAGTAGCAGAATGTCTTTTACGTCACCTGCCAGTACGCCAGCCTGCACGGCGGCACCTAGCGCCACGACTTCGTCCGGGTTTACGCCTTTATGCGGGTCGCGTTTGAAATAGTCTTTAACAAGCCCCTCCACCATAGGCACGCGAGTGGAACCACCCACCAGTATCGCTTCGTTTATCTCGTCCGGTTTAAGCCCTGCGTCTTTCATAGCGGCTTCAACCGGTTTAGCCGTGCGCTTTACCAGGTCTTCCACCATAGATTCAAATTTTGCACGGGTCAGCTCAATTTGCATATGCTTCGGGCCAGAGGCGTCCGCCGTCAGGAACGGCAGGTTGATGTCTGTTTTCGGGTTGTGGCTTAGGTCTTTTTTTGCTTTCTCTGCCGCTTCCTTGAGCCTTTGCAGAGCCATGACGTCCTGGCTTAAGTCTATGCCCTGTTCTTTTTTAAACTCGGAGATGAGCCACTCTATTGCCCGTTGATCCAGGTTATCGCCACCTAAGTGGGTGTCGCCGTTGGTAGCTTTAACTTCTACAACGTTGTCACCTACTTCGAGGATGGATATGTCAAACGTTCCGCCACCTAAATCGTATACGGCGACGATCTCGTCATTTTGTTTGTCCAGGCCATAAGCCAGCGCGGCGGCCGTAGGCTCGTTTATTATTCTTTTAACGTCGAGCCCGGCAATTTTACCTGCGTCTTTTGTAGCTTGTCTCTGGGCGTCGTTAAAATAGGCAGGAACGGTTATTACAGCTTCCGTAACCTTTTCGCCAAGATAAGATTCCGCTGCAGTTTTGAGCTTTTGCAGAATTAATGCAGAAATTTCTTCCGGCGAATACTGCTTGCCGCGAATCTCCACCATCGCTTGGCCATTCGGGCCTTTTGCGACTTTATACGGCACCATTTTCATTTCCTCGGATACTTCGTCAAGCCTGCGGCCCACAAAACGTTTTATCGAGAAAACCGTATTTTCCGAGTTGGTTATAGCCTGATTCTTGGCGGCCTGCCCTACCAGGTTTTTACCGTCTTTAGTGAACGCTACAACGGAAGGAGTGGTTCTGGAACCCTCCTCGTTGACTATGATTTTAGGCTCGCCGCCCTCCATTACCGCAACCACGGAATTTGTCGTTCCAAGGTCTATTCCTATTATCTTTCCCATTATGCCCTCCTAGTGTCTATGTAATTCAACAGGTTAGCCCCTGTTGTCAGCTTTACTTGCTCCTCTTTCAGTTTGTATATAAAATCAGCGAGGTTCGGCGTCAAGCCGCAGACATAATAAAAGTTAACCTACTACAACTCATGGAGTTTTTTATATGCTGTCGGAGCAAGGAAAAACGGAGCTTTCAGGTAAGATGAAAAAGGTCACCATAGTATGGGTGGCCATGATAGGAAGTGTTGGCCTTTTTGTGGCGGCAACGCTTGCATTGCTGTCTGGCACGGCGGAACCGCCCCATATCGACCCTGCCGTGGTTAACGTTTTGATGGGTGGCTTTGTTGTAGTATCTGCCGTGAATATCATGCTCGTAACCGTTATAGACAGGAAAATTAAAAGTAACGAAATTATTGCGGCGTTTTTGAAAAGACGCGGAGAAACTTTAGCGTCTATGCAGAGCGGAAGTGATGAGGCTGTGCGTGTTCTTTATCCATTTTACTTTCAGACATGCCTCGTTAAATGGGCGCTTTGTGAAACCGTTGGCGTGTGTGGCCTTGTGATGGCTCTTGTTACAGGTAGTGTTTTTGTTCCGGTGGCTTTTTATGTCGTCTCCGTGGCCTTGTTGGCGAGGCTTAGGCCCTCTACAGGCGAGTTTTTGGATATCGTTAAAATGGCTATGCGTTAACGCCTGAAAAAAACAAAGGTTATACAGGCTGGGCTTAATGCGGGGTTTTTTATTTTCCAAGCCACTTGTTTGCCTGGGCAAGGGCCTTTTTTTTGCCGGGCAGGTTGGCTTTTAAAGCTCTTTGTGTGCGGATACGAACGGCGTCTCCTATGCGCGTATCTTCCGAAATCCTTTTTTCGTCTTTTAACGTTTTCTTGAGAACCGAGACGACGGCAGAGTCTGCTCTTCCGGCTTGTTTTAAGTCTTTAAGTGCTTCTTCCTTTGCGCCCAATCCATTTTTGAGTTTTGCCCGTGTAGCTTTTAAACGTTGTATGTTCATTTTGGCAGACAAGATTGTTTCATCCCGGCTGATCTCATTTTTCAAGAGATTGACCGCACTCTCCATGGCCTGATATGGTGAGATGTAATCTTTCTCCACTTGCCCGGTGACTAGGGCTAGTGATATAACGACAAGTGAAAATATCTTCATTTCGGGGTAAAATGTCCAAATAAATTTATTACAGGATTATATCAGAGACTATGTATATTGAAATAATAAGAAAACTTGAAGATGAAATGAACACGCTCGACCACGAACTGCGTGTAGACCTTCCGCGTGAACTTAAAACCGCCGCAGACCATGGCGATCTTTCTGAAAACGCAGAATATGACGCGGCCAAAGAACGGAAAAGATTTGTAGAATCCCGCATATCGGTTCTGCAAAAAAGAGTGAGCGAAATCAAGTCTATAGACATAAACAGAATTCCGCACGACCGGGTTGGGCTTGGTGCTTTTGTGAAGCTGGAAGACCTAGATACCGATGAGACAGTGGAATATACTTTTGTTCTACCAGAGGAATCTGACCCCGATAAAGGTAAAATATCGCTTGCTACGCCTATCGGAAAAGCGTTGGTTGGCAAAAAAGTGGGTGACGATATTGAAGTGATAACTCCAAAAGGTAAAAAAGAATTTG
>JAJRTC010000168.1 GCA_024278445.1 Nitrospirota bacterium | reverse complement strand
GGCTATGGCGTCCATTATAGCGGTTGCTATGGCTTGCGAGTTTTCTTTGCAGTCCTCGTTTTCATAAAAGCGTTTTAAGTTAAGCGGCTCACCATATACCACGGTGTAGGGAATTCGAAACCACGGTCCCGGTTTGCCGGGCCAGAAATATTTATCCGTATTAATAACAAGCGTCGGGATTACCACAGGGTGCGTGTTATAGGCGATCCAGCCGACCCCCGCCCTCCCCTTTAGCAGTTCGCCCGTTTTGCTTCTTGTTCCTTCCGGGAAGATAAAAACGTAGCAATTTTTTACAAGGTAGGCGATCTTCCTCATGGCGTTAAAATCTCTTGCGCGACGTTTCACCGGGAACGCCCCAAGAATTTTAACGATAAACCCGATAACAGGAACTTTAAAAAGCTCTTCCTTAGCCGGCGGCAGAACAGGATATGGTGTTACGCGGTTTAACGCAAAAAAAGGAACCAGCAAAGTATCTACGCCGGAAACGTGGTTTGTGGCGATCATAACGCCGCCGCCTTTAGGAATATTCTCAACCCCTATCGCGCGTGATTTATTAAGAATACGATAGAAAAAGAAAACAATAATGTAGCCGATCCTTTGCACGAAGCGAGCTCTTTTAAGTTCAAACGAGGAGATCCCGTGTTCTTTTAATTCTTCGTCGCTAAAATCTATCATGGCCTGAAAATATAACCGATACTTTACATGTTAACAAGCAAGGGCGTAAGAAAGCCCCCAACAATTACTTTATGTATGGTGAAGGGTCGCCGTCCAAACAGCGAATAAGTTCCTCCATATCCTTAGGCAGTGGCGCATAAAGCTCCAGAGCCTCACCTGTAACAGGATGGCGAAGTCTCATTCTCCATGCGTGGAGTGCTTGCCGTTTTATGGCAAACTTGCCGGAACCGCGAGAATACATGGGGTCCCCCACCACGGGGCGGTTTATGCTGTGCATATGAACGCGTATCTGGTGCGTCCTTCCGGTTTCCAGAGTCACTTCAAGTAAACTGGTTTTTTGTGATAGTTCCTGCACCACCCGATAATGGGAAACGGCATGTTTACCGCCACGCTCGACTATGGCCATTTTTTTTCGGTCTTTGGGGTTACGCCCTATCTCAGCTTCGATAGATCCATCGGCTGGTTTGGGTGTTCCCTTCACCACGGCCACATATGTGCGCCCCAAAGTTCTGTCTTTTAACTGCTCTGAAATAGCAAGATGCGCCTTGTCATTTTTTGCGGCTACGATTATCCCGCTCGTATCCTTATCCAACCTGTGCGCAATGCCTGGCCTCGCCACACCGCCAATGCCGGATAAATTACCGCAATGCCCCAAAAGTGCGTGTGCCAGCGTGCCGGAATAATGCCCTGCGGAAGGATGCGTAACCATTCCGGCAGGTTTATTTACCACGATGATGTCATCATCCTCATAAATTATCTCAAGCGGGATATCCTCGCCAATCATATCTGGTGACACAGGTTCAGGGATAACAGCCAACACCTCGTCCCCCGCCTTCAGGGCATAAGAAGCCTTAAAGGATTCACCGTTCACCGTCACACATCCATCGTCTATCAGTTTTTTAGCCCTTGCGCGGGTGATGTCAAACTCTGATGACGAAAGAAACTTGTCCAGCCTCTCACCACTTCGTTCCGGTGGAACTATCATTTATCAACCAGCATGGCTTTATTGGAACGGTTGCGAAAATAAAAAATTACGGCGATAGTAAACGCGACGGCGGCAACTATTTGGGAAGTTGAAACAAGCCCGTCTAAAAGAGCGCCTCTTGGATCGCCCCTGTAGATCTCTACGATCGAACGCCCAATAGCATACATGCCGACCCACAACCACCACACCTGCCCGTAAAACCTTCTGTGTGGACGCATTAAGGTGAGTAAAACAAAAAGTGTAAACTCGTTCGCGGCTGAATATAGCTGGGTTGGGTGAAGCGGAATCCCCGTAGGCGCGATTGAGTGTACGTCGTAAAAAGTAATCGCCCACGGCACATCGGTTTCCAATCCATAACAACACCCGGCAAAAAGACACCCAAGCCGTCCTATGGAATGCCCTAAAGCGGCACCCGGGGCGGCGACGTCTGCAAATTTCCACAGGTCAAGGTTATAACGTTTTACGCATATGGCAACGGCGACAATGGCTCCGAAAAGGCCTCCGTAGAACACAAGCCCGCCTTCCCACAGCTTGAACACGCCAAGAGGATTTTGAAGATAATGCTCGTAGTTCATCAAAATATAAAAAATACGCGACCCGACTATCGCCGAGAAAATTATCCAGAAACCGGTATCGTAAACAGCTTGAGGGTCCATCCCTTCCCGTTTGGCAAGCCTCGCGGCCCAACCTATTCCGGCAAGAAAACCTGTTGCCACCAAAAGCCCGTAAGTGTAAACAGTGACCGGGCCAAATTCAAAAAGTATCGGTTCCATAAAGCTCCTAATTAAAACTTATCGTATTATCACGACGAATGATTTTATTTTATCGCCATCCTGCATAATTTTTATATATCCGGATGATAATCGCCCCATCGTAACGCAATTTTGGCACAGGGTAGTTTTTCACAGGGCGCAGGGTGGGGTAACTGGTTTTCAATTCGTCAGGGGAACGTGAGGCCGTCTGCCGTATGAATGGTTATGGGAGTTTTTTTGTGCGGCCTGTTCACCCCATCTTTTAACGTTTGAATTGAAAGCTCCAGAACGTTGGTAAAAAGCATCGTTATCGTTTCGCCCGTGTTGGATAACCTTGTAATTTTCACAGCCTCAATGCGCTTTTCGTCATCAAGATAAATATCCACACCCAACAGCTTGTCTATCTCGCCTGGGCCTATGTATGAAGCGTCTACTCCCCACGCCGTATTTTTCGCCGCTCCGGCTAAAGGCCCCGCGAGGGTTATCCTGAGCTGGGTAACATTAGGGTGAGATTTGGAAAGCACTTTTGCGGCAGAGCCTGTAGCCATGCCAAAAGTAACAGCCAAAACCACGGCGAAGGCAATCAGAGTTTTCATTTTTTTCTCACAACAACGAACAACAAAAGGTTTAGTGACGGAAATAGGAGGCCGGAGCCTGCCTGGAAATATACTCAACCGCTTTTTCTATACAAACCCGTATAGCCTGTTCGGCTGGAGTGTTTTGATATCCCAAAAGGCCAAGAGCCAGAGGGGCACCGCCCAGGATACCACCCACACCTGCTTTATAGTCGGTTGATTTACCTTCAACAGTAGCGGCAGAAACTATCCTGCCGGTTTTTGTGTCTACAACCTTTACGTCTATTGTCATGTAAGCCTGCTTGCCACCTCCGCCGATGCCCAGGAACCCACCACCGGCCGGAACGCCAATTCCACCCATGCCGCCTTTGGCATTAGGGTGAAACGCCGTAACAGCGCCTGTCACAAGAAGCTCCGCCCCTTCCATTTGGCCTATGGGAGCCGCCGTTTCCTGCTTTATTCTGCCTGACGCGCCAAGATCCTGCGCTGCCATGACGTCACCATGGTCGGTTCTGTCCAGAACGATAAAACGGTTGCTGTTAAAAACAGCGGTGGTCATCATGTCGCTCATCCCCTCTCCAAACGCCCTGCCGCCCCTTGCGGACTTGTTGATGAATTTATTAACCGCAATTCTGGCCTTGGGCCCGTTGTAAGATTCGCTTCGGGTTTCCTGTATAGTAGGCCCGCCGCCGCTTGTCACCTCTGCCGTGGGGGCACCTGCAACTCCGGCACACCCGGTTAAAACCGACGAAACAAAAATAACTAAAGCTAAGATTCCGTATCTGAACCGCTTCATGACACCTCCATGACAAAATAAGGCTACACGGCTATTAGAGCCATTCAAATGATATTCAAGTGTGTCTATTATATCTATATAGGAGCATGCAATGAAGATTAAAAAAAATTTCCACTCAGAAAGCACCCTTTTAGTGCATAAAAATCTACGATCAAAACAACTTTCTTATAACACAAGTGAACTCAACAGGATATAATGACATGATACATTGGGGGCATTGGTTTGGAAATATGAAAGTCGGGTTGAGCTTAAATGGAGGTGCCGCAAGAGGGTTGATCCACTTAGGTGCCATTGAAGAGCTGGAAAATTCCCGTGTGCCAATCAATATGATAGGCGGCTGTAGCATAGGCGCGATGATAGGTGCCATGTATGCTCTCACTCCCAATGTCGAACATGTCAAACGCCAGCTTTTCGCTTTTTTAGAAGATACCAAAGATCAGGTAATACCGGTTGAACTGGTTGGAAGCGACTCTGGTAAAGAGCGGCGAAGTCTTCTGCGCAAAATAACCCACAGTTTGCGGCTCTCCATCTATTACGGAATATCGCTCGCCCAGGTTTCTCTGCTTTCTACAGAACAGCTTAAGGAAAATATAGCCAAGGTCATACCGGACGCCGATTTTTCCGATTGCAAAATACCTTTTGTATGTAGCGCGACGGACATAACAAATAACAGGGAGTACTACTTCACAAAAGGCTCACTTTTAGACGCCGTTACTACATCATGCTCCATTCCGGGGTTATATCCCCCCGTGTTACACGACGGAGTTCAGCTTGTAGATGGAGGTTGGTCCGCCCTGCACCTCACAGAAAAACTTCGTGAGATGGGGGCGGGTTTCGTTATCGCTGTGGACATTCAGCAAGATATCAAGGAGCAGAAATTCACAAGCGGGCTAGACGTAGTTTTACGCTCTAACATGGCCGCCCGCAACGTTCTTGGCAATGAACAGCTAAAAAGGGCGGACGCCGTTATACAGCCAGATACATGCGGCGTAAGCTGGTGGGATTTTTCACGGGCCAAAGAGTGTTTTGTGGGCGGCAAAGAACAGACGAACAAACAGATAAAAGAGATAAAACAAAAAATCCGCTCGGCGAGGCTCAAAAGCTTTTTCAAATAAACTTTTGGGAACCTCCCACCCAAACCTTGGAAAAACATTCATGAAGGGGAGAAATCATATGAGATACACAAATTTCATTTTAACCGCTATCGCAATTTTACTTGCGTTGAACCTACTAAAACCCGCCATGGTTCCGGAAAAAGCCTACGCCGCGTCAAAGGTGATGGACGTTAATATCGCTCAAGTGGCCGGGCAAAGAATTTCGCCCTATGGAGGAGGATCGACAGCAATCCCCGTAATCATTATTAAAAATAAAGACAAGTAGAAATGCTGAAAGTGTATTTTTCAGCGATGGTTTTCAAGTTTTTCGTTGATGATTCCACTAAGCGCGGCCATTTGTTCTACGTCTCCCCTACCAAGGTCGATGTTTTCAAGATCAATCATCGTCACGAACGAGAGGTAGTCATCTGAAAATTTCTCTGGCTCTTCCCAGTTGCCAAGCAAACGATCATTCCAGTGTCTCTCCTCCAGCACCCTTACGACCACTGTAGAGAGTTCAGGGTCGAAGTGGCTTCCAGCCGATTTATTTAACTGGTCAATGCAATATTCCACCGGCATAGCTTTCTGGTATGGCCTTGGGTTTATCATGGCGCTGATAGCGTCTGTTATGGCGAGGAACCTTCCGACAAAACTTATCTGCTCCCCTGCTTTACCGTCAGGATAGCCTGTTCCGTCATACTTTTCTTGATGCTCGGCGGCCATGTCTGCAACGCTGTTTATCAGGTCATGATTATCTACAGGACAGTTGCGATAAAACCGCCAGGATTTTACTATAATGCGCGTAAAGTTGGCATGAAGACGTTGCTTTAAAAACTCTTCTTTCTCAAGAGAGCGCTCAAGAGCGTAAATAGTTCTGAAAAAAGGTTTCCCGATATCGTGAACCTTGGCGCACACAGTAAGGAAAAAAAGCCCGGTGGGAGTAAACTGCCATCCGGCTTGGGTCTTGGCAACAAAAAAGTCATGGCCAAGGTTATATGTCGCCATATCGTTTTTAAACTGCCTGACCTGCGATTCATTTAAAACAAGCCTGTGGCCGATTATGGCTGTAAACCTTGTTACTTCCTGAACGTGAAGTCGCATCAGGCCGATCATCTCACTCATCCCAAGGTCACCCAGGTGACTTAGCCTGATAAGATCTCTATAAATAGCTTGTCCCATTTTTTTCCCATTAAAATATCTATGGTAACAAAGGTTAAAGTCGTTCAACTTGGGTAAGGATACAATAAATTAAATGAATTATCATTCCCAAACCTGCTATCGCAAAAACGCGAAATAAGTATAATAGACGCAAAACAAGCGACTGAAAGGATATATATGCGTATAGCAATGTTAAGCTCGATATCGTGGCGCACGCCACTATGGCCCT
>JAJRTC010000167.1 GCA_024278445.1 Nitrospirota bacterium | reverse complement strand
GTGCCACGTCCTCTGCGGTTCTGAGAAAATCACCGGTTTCTACATAGTTCAGCAATCCCGATTGTGCAAAATCGCCAACCGGCAGGTTCGAGTTCGACATCTGGATAGCGTTCGCTATCTGCGCAGAACTTAACCCGTATTGAGCCAGCTTCTCCGGGTCGAACGTTACGTTCACCTGCCGCTTGGCACCACCCTTGATGTGCGGGTTCGCGGTTCCGGGAATACGTCGCAAATAATCCAGCACATCATCAGCTATCGCCTTAAGTTCGCCTTCATCTTTTGTTTTGGATGATAGCGTTACCGCGACTATAGGCACATCGTCTACGTCAACAGGTTTTATTATCGGCTGGCTCGCGGTTTCAGGTTTGATATCGAGGTTTGACATTATTTTGTCGTACAACCTGATTAACGAATCCTCCTTGCTTTCGCCAACATAGAAGCGGACAAAAACGATAGAAAGTGAATCTGCCGAAACGCTGTGTACTTCCTCTACGCCGGGAAGCTCCCACAATAGCGCCTCAAGCGGTTTGGAAATATGCTCTTCCACTTCCAACGCGTTAGCGCCAGGATATTTAACAAAGACGTTTGCCGCAGGAACGACTATCTGCGGATTTTCTTCACGCGGAGTAACCAGGAGCGCCACCACTCCAGCCAAAAGAGCGAACGCCATGGTGAGAACGGTTAACTGCGAGTCTATAAAATATCCTGCAATTTTTCCCGCAAGATTTACATTTTTCATATAACTTTTATTTCTCGGCAGGCGCTAGCGGGACCAGATGATCTTTCCATACATGCCTGCCATCAACCCCTCGGTTGGAGCTAAATCTATACGCACGAGATATGAATGGCTGGTTCTATCGCCACTTGGCACTATGTGCGCCACAGCGCCCTCAATCTTTTTATCACCCAAAGCTTCTATAGTAACGTTAACCTTCATGCCTCGTTTTATAAGGTTAATGTCAGACTCTTTAACCGTGGCGGCGAACCTTAAATGTTTAGTATCTACGATTTTTAACAACGGCTGGCCCGGAGAGGTAAGCTCGCCTATCTCTATTTTTTTAAAATCTATAGCTCCATCAATAGGTGAACGTAACGTTGTGTAACCTAAAAATACTTGCGCCTTCTCCAGTTCAGCCGTTGCCAAAGAAACCGCCGCCTTCGCGCGCGCGTAATCTGTTTTTGCCTTGTCAACGGCGCTCTTGGCGATAGAGCCTTTCGTGAAAAGTTTATCTATGCGCCCCAACGTGAGCTGAGCCATTTCCAAAGACGCCCGGGAATCGTCAAGCCTTGCCCCGGCAAACTTTATATTTGCCGCAAACTCAGCGTCGTCAAGTTTAATAAGCGTTTGGCCTTTTTTAACCATGTCACCTACGTCGCCATATATTTTCTGAACGTACGAAACAACTTTGGCCGATATTACCGCAGAAGATTTGGTTACAACCGTTCCTGTGGAATAAGTCGCACTGGCACCCTGCGCGTTAACTTTCGGGACAAGAAAAAAGAGAAAAAGGAGCAGAAAAATAAAAATATGACGGACTGCTCCGCTTCTGGCAACCATTGTGTAACTTTTATCCATTCCGTTATCCTTTGTATATAACGCCGATTTGACCAAAAGAAGGGAAAGCCGCACATAATAGCGATCTACCTGTAACATTAGATGCTAAACCATGATAAATGATGCGACACTTATAAAGAATATCTATTTTACTTTGGTAGTGGGCAAGTTTGGTCATGCTGACCCACTACCTTTACTTTCGCCTTGTTGACGGTATATTGAAAAAAAGCGTTGACAATGAATATTGAAAACGATAACCTGCCTCTGTTGATAGTCATTGTCACTATCAACCAGCAAGGGGGGTCGGTTAAGCTAGCTTTGCCCGGCTCCTCGCTTTTGTTTATCCCTAATAACGACAGGAGGTAGCATGACTGGTGGGTTACTGATAACTTTTCGCGAAGGTCTTGAAGCTTTCCTTGTTGTAGGAATAATTTTGTCTTACCTTGCACGAGTGAACCTCAAAAAGTACAACAAATGGGTTTATTGCGGTGTGGGGCTTGGCGTGCTATCGGCTTTTATCCTCGCCCTCTTTTTTCAGTTGGTCTACACAGGGTTCCAGAGCGCGATGGCGGAACTTTATATTAAAGTAACTATCATGAGTTTTGCAGTGGTCGTGCTCACCTACATGCTGGTATGGATGGCCAAAAACAGCAGTGAGATAAAAGGAGCGGTGGAACAGGAGCTTGACAGGATCGTGAGCACCGGGAGCATAATGGCCCTGGTATTTATGGCATACCTCGCTATTTTACGGGAAGGTTTTGAAACAGTCCTGTTTCTGGGCGCACTTTATGGCTCCGATTTAGGCACGGACGCTTTATACGGTAGCGTAATCGGCCTGTTCCTTGCTTTTGCCGTTACCCTAACTATCTTCAAGGGAATGAAAAAGGTACCTGTAAGAAGGTTCTTCCAAATCACGGGCGCTCTTATTCTTGTTATCGCGGCAGGACTGCTTAACAATACCATCGGCATTATGCAGGATATAAACCTACTGCCGGTCGTTATCTCATCCCTTTTTGATATAGGCTGGATCATGAGCGATTCATCTGAGGTGGGTATCTTTTTTAAAGCCCTGTTCGGCTACACGTCTGCGCCAAGCTTGCTACAGGTTATGACATACTTAACCTACCTCACGGGTGCCGTCTACCTCCTTGGCAGGGGCGGCAGGCCAGCGATGAAAAGCGAGTTGGCCCATGCGTAAAGTTATGCTTATTGCAATAGCGATACTTGTTACTGCTACCGGGGTTAGAAACGCCAACGCATACAGTTACGCTGAGGCAGAGGACGCCATGGTCACCATATTCAGGGAAGGTGTGGTTGCGGCAAGAGAAGGCAAATGGGGCGCCGTAAAGATAAAATCAGAAGAAGGAATATCTCTGCAGAGGGGGCATATTTTTAACGCCGACGCCCTCTCTCCTTCCTTCGATCAAGCGATAGCAAAAAAGGACGTGGCAAAAACTGCCGGATTGTTCGCCGATCTTGTTTACATTTCCATTCGGGAAAAGTTAACCCAGTGCAAAAAAGAAGGCTTTAAACATTTTAAAAACGACAAGGGGCGGATATCCATAGCCCGCAAAAGTTATATAGACGTTCTGGACGGTAACGTAAGAAAACAGGACGCGAAAAGAAGCGAGGCCATCTTAAGCCAGTTTGACATGGCCTTAAGTGCCATAGGCAACCCCGGGCTTTTTGGAATAGGAGCGAAACCGGCCGATCCTGCCGGATTTGAAAAAGCCATGACCGCGATTGAGAAGATGATTACATCATCTTTTGCAGAGTTTACCGGAGGAGATATCCGGTAGTTCTTTTTTAGCCTTCAACCAAATTGTAAACCCAAGTAAAGAAGAGGAGAAAATGGCATGAAGCCAACGCATTTATTGAGAATGACTATTGTTTTCACATTCATCGCAGGAGGGGCGATCTTTTACGCAAGTCAGGCCCAATCGCAAGCTTTTGACGTAAGCGAAATTAAGGAGATACTCCGTAAAGATAACAAAATCACGTGGCATGGCTACTATGAGTTTGAATACTGGGATTCCGAAAACAAGAACAACACGTTCGACGCCCACAAGATTACGACATGGATGGGTGTTCAGCTAAATAAAAAGGCCTATTTTTCCGCTGAGCTCGAATATGAACACGCCCCGAAACTTCCCGAAGAACGCGCTGGAGGCTCAGGGGAAATAAATCTCGACAGCGCCCAGCTAAGGCTTATGCCTTTTGACGATACGGTCGCCTACTTCGGTGTTTTTTACGTCCCGTTCGGCATTGAATATTACAGCTACCCCGGCCATAAAAACAAGCTTGTGTCGCGCCCCAAGGTTATGAAAAGCGGTGGCGTCATTCCCGGCACATGGTCTGACGTAGGTTTTGGCGTGAACCAGGTAATCCCTAACGTGGCGCAGGTAGACCTTTTCCTTATAAACGGAGATGCGAGGAACGGCGGTGTTTCGCGCGATTCCAAGGCGGGCGGAAACAACAGCAAGGCTTTCGGCGCAAGGGTGATGTTCGATCAGTTCGTTGAAGGCGTAAATATCGGCGCGTCATACACCTCCGGCAAATGGGACGAGGAGAGTGAAAACAAGTCAGCACGATTGGGGGCCCATTTACGCATAGATTCAGATATCATCACACAAATTTCGTACGCCCCCGTTCTTATAGCGGAATATGTGAGCGGATCGGACGAGATGGATTCCAGCGTCAACGGTAAAGACAAGAATGTGTCTGGATATTATGCGCAATTAAGTTCCAGCGTTCATCCAAAGCTTGAAGTCGTCGCCCGATACGGGGAATATAACAACGACGAAGACAAAACCGACAACGCAAAAACGGAAACGTCCGTTGGCCTTGTATGGCACATGATGGAAGGAGTTCAGGCCAAGGTGGAATATCAATGGAATGAAGAAGAAGGAGCTGAAAAGGATAATAACCAAACGGCTTTTCAGCTTGTAGCATTCTGGTAAACAAAGTTATGGAAGCAATCATCCTGGGAGCTGGGCCATGCGGCCTTACCGCCGCGTGGGAGCTGGCTAAACGGGGAGTTAAAGTTACGATTGTCGAAAAAGATAATGTCGTGGGCGGGCTGTGCAAAACAGTCCGCCACGGCGATTATCGGTTCGACCTTGGCGGCCACCGGTTTATATCGAAAGATGAGGAACTGGTAAAGGAGATAAAAACTCTTTTGGGAGATTCTCTCTTGAGACAAAGCAGGAAAAGCAGTATCCGCTTTAAAGACCGCCAGTTCGATTATCCAATAAATATACCCAACATTCTGTCGCAATCATCGGCTCGCGACTGTTTTAGATTTACGGCAGGATACCTGGCGTCGGCGCTGGGTCTTTATCGTTCAAAAGCCGCAGAGGGTTCTTTTGAAGCATGGGTTGATAAAAGTTTTGGCAGACCGTTAAACGAATATTTTTTCAAGCCATACACCGAAAAACTTTGGGGCATAAGTGCCGGGGAACTTTCAGATGAATGGGCCGGCCAGCGCATTTCGCTTTTAAACGCAAAAGACGCTGTTTTAAAAGCCTTGAGTTTCACAAAAGAGAAGCCAAGAACGTATGCCGCCCATTACCTCTATCCAAAGCTGGGCATCGGCCAGATATTCACAGCCATGGCGGACGACATAAAACATATGGGTGGCAAAATAATAACCGGTTTCAAACCCGTGGAATTTAAAATTTCCGATTCTAAAATAAAAAGCGTAGTGATAGAGAACGAAACCGGCGAGGGAAAAATCTTAACGGCAAGCAGGTTCCTTTCAACCATCCCTGTCGACGAACTTGCACGCCTGCTTTATCCTGAGACGGAAGAAAAACTTGATTACAGGAGCCTTCGGTTTTTAAACATAACCCTTAACGGAATAGCAGACCTGTCTAACAACACGTGGATGTATACTCCAGAGGCTGACGTGATAATGACCAGAATACAAGAGCCGAAACGAAGAAGCCACCTCTCCGCGCCAGAAGGTAAAACCTCCGTTATGCTGGAGATACCGTGCCAGTATATGGATAAAACATGGACAATGCCAGACAAGCAGTTGCTGGATATTGTTCTTGCCCACTTAAAAACGTTGGGTTTTAATTTGCGTCCGTATGTAAGCGAGGTATTTTCAAGTTACGCACATCACGCCTACCCGATACTCAAGCTTGGAAGCGCAGACCATGTAAAATCGCTACGCAAAAAAGTGGCAGGGTTTGCAAACCTTGCAACCGCCGGCAGACAGGGATTGTTTAAATACATTTTTATGGACACGGCTATGCTCATGGGCCGACAATGGGCGCGAAATATTCTTGGTGAACCTGTAAGGCGCTCTACGATTGAAACAATTCACAACGAGGCGAAATTGCTTGAGTCAGAATCGATGGTTTAACGCCCCCGGCAAAAGTGCGGTTGTTTTACTATTCTTAATCCTTTTTACATTCCTTGTCGCGGTTTTGGTAACCGCGACACCATACCCTGATGACCAGGACGGAGTTAACTTTCTCT
>JAJRTC010000166.1 GCA_024278445.1 Nitrospirota bacterium | reverse complement strand
AGGTCATGCGAAGCTTTTATCTGATCCTCAGACGGGTCGATAAAAAGAGAAACAAGAATTTTTTTTGCCCGAAACCCCTCTATTATTTTTTTAAGACGCAGACTGCCTTTTGTAACGTCAAGCCCTCCCTCGGTTGTTACCTCCCGCCTGCGTTCAGGCACGAGTGTTACCTGCCACGGTTTTACGGCATGTGCGATTTTTACAATTTCTTTGGCCATCGCCATTTCAAGGTTCAGTTTTGTTTTAATCCCCTTTTTTATCCTTGTTACGTCTTTATCCTGAATATGCCGCCTGTCCTCACGCAGGTGGATCGTTATGCCACAGGCACGAGCCTTCTCTGCCGCAATAGCCGCCTCCAGCGGATCGGGCATATCAACCATACGGGCCTGGCGAACGGTAGCCACATGGTCAACGTTAACGCAGAGTTTCGCCACTATGTTATCTCCTGATCAAAAAACGGGAGTATATTGTTTACTCGTTAGGAACGGCAATGATAGCATACAGGACAAGGATGGATACATGGCCGATTCGCTGATATTTTTCCTGAACTGCACCGTTACCCTTTTCTCTATAATCGATCCACTAGGAGGGGCGGCGGTTCTCCTTGCCATGACAGGTGGCGATACTGAAGCCAACCGAAGCGACCAGGCAAAACGAGCCGTAATGGCGACCGGAAGCGTCCTTATATTTTTTACGATATTGGGCGGCACAATCTTCGCTATTTTCGGAATTTCTATCCACGCCCTTATGGTGGCGGGCGGGCTTATTCTGCTCCGTTTCGCGTTCAAAATGGTGGAGGGGGAATCGTTCCAGTATAAAAGTTCAAAGCCGGAGCTTGCCGAAGCCGAAATAAAAGAAGATATCGCCATAATACCGTTGGCCGTTCCACTCATGGCAGGGCCCGCCGCCATAACGACTGTAATGGTTTTTGCAAACCGCGCCAACGGCGTCTTAGAGTGGATATTGCTTTTTATGGCGATAGGGATAACGCTATATCTCACCCATATAATACTTCAGCACAGCCAAAATTTCTCCAACTGGTTAGGTGACCTTGGAACGCGAATACTCACCCGCGCAATGGGGCTTGTGTTACTTGCGATGGGAGCTGAGTTTATACTCTCAGGCATTAAGGGATATTTTGAATAATAGCCCTATGCGTCAATAGCGCCACCACATGTAAAGCCTGCGCCTGCCGTGCAGGCATAACAATGGTCAGACACCGCAACCTCCGTCCCCTCTTCCGGCGGACTGGACGTTTCACTAATGTGCGTCGGCACACCTCCCAGCGGAATAGCCTCAGCTAAATTAAAATCACAGTCGTAAAGGTAGCCATCCCAGTTTACAGACACCTGCGTCCTGCACATGGCACCACTTACGGCACAAGAGTTAAAACTGTCGGCAAGTTTTAAGATGTAACCGGCCATATTGCCAGACGACTCAAGCCAGCCACGATAGCGACCGACAGGAACATTGTTAAACGTAAACAGGTTGTTAAAAACAATGTTATGTTTATTTAGAAGGTCACGCTTAAACTTCTTCTCCATCCCGACTTGCGGAGACGCAAGAAAAGCTCCAGACGGATTTACCGCCAAAGAAAGCATGAGCCCCGTTTTTTCACAACCATACCCGACAGCGTTAAACTTTCTTAGCGATTCTATGCTTTTATCGAAAACGCCGGTGCCACGCTGGCTATCTACCTGGGCCATGTTCAACGATGGTAGCGATGCCACGATAGACACTTTTTTATCGGCCAAAAGTTTAAGAAGTGACTTGTAACCGTTACCGCCTATAGCCGTGAGGTTGGAGCGGAAAATCATGTTAGGCACACACCGCGAAAGTTCTTTAACCAGATATTCGATATCAGGAACCATCTCCGGCGCGCCACCGGTGATATCTACCATCTCAAAGTCTCCGCGCCGAACATATTCTACAACCTCGTCCATAACCGCAGGCGTCATCACCTCTTTTTTATCTGGCCCTGCGCCAAGGTGGCAATGTTTGCAGGCCTGATTGCATAACAGGCCCGTGTTGATTTGGGCCGTAACGGTTTTGCCGCGAGTTAAGGTAAGGTCATGTTCTGTAAGCTTGTCAGAAAACGAAACCGGCGCAAGCAGATTTTGCGCTTCTTCATCAGGTTGAGCATCCATGGATATTTATTTATTCCACGCCTACATCGAAACTTTTTCAGATACGTTTCGCATTTGCACACCGTGAACCAAAGAAGCTCCGCCACGGATTGCCACTGCAACATGCACAGCCTCGGTCATTTCAGCCATGTTAGAACCTTTTTCAAGACACGTTTTAGTGTAAGCGTCTATACAGTAAGGACACTGTACGGTGTGGGAAACAGCCAGCGCTATTAATGCTTTTTCACGCTCGGTCAGTTCGCCTTCGGCAAAAACAGAGCTATAGTAATCAAAAAATTTTTTGGCAAGTTCGGGAGCGCCCTCCCCTATCTCAGCAAACTTCGGAAGATCATCCGGAGAATAGTACGTTTTCATCAAATCACTCCTGGTAGATTTCCACCTTCGGTTGTAAAACTTAAACCAAAAGTATCAGCAGAGCATGTGAAGCGCAACAGTTTTTTAGAGGTTATTTCCGCAAACAAAAGGAATGATGCCAATTTGGCATACAAAGAAAACTAGTGAACCAGGTCGCGTTGTCTTTTTGCGACATAATGGCCAATCAACTCGCTATCGCCCAGGTTCAAGTGGCTAAATTTTGTACGGACTTTATAAGACGGTAGTGCGGAGCCTTTTTCCATGTCGCCATTAAAAACACCGTAACCGCATGTTTCCACATCGGTTTTTATTAATCTTTCGTTTGGTATATCTAAAGACAGGCCAAGTTTAACACCCGGTATTATTCTTTTGGAAAATGAAAAGCTCACGCCCCCGGCGCTGATATCGATAGCCTCGGAAGTCTCCATTTGTTCATAGCGAAATTGCACTTTTACGGGCTGGTTCACTTTTGGCGACACTCTGTAATATTCACGTCTCTGCACAGTTTCAATCTGTTCCGGCACAGAAAACCTTAAGGTGTCAAGCCCGTTAAACTGCCATATTCCAGCATAAAGAGCCCTGAACCTGCGACGAATATTATGAAACGTAAAGTTAAAACGGACAGATGTTTGACCTTGAGTCAACGCAAAATCAGCCGTGGAAGTTTGTATCGGCGCAACATAAAAAGCGTAGGTTTTCTCATCCCAGCCCAGAAATTGGGATTCATAGCTATCCAAAGTACCAAGCACAGAAATATTAACAGCAACCTTTTTTTTACAAACAGCGGGTATCATGCTGTGCGGCGCAGTGGAGTCCGGCGGACCTTCCCCAGTCTGCTTTATATTTTTACCTGCAGACCCTTTAAATAGCGATAATCCAAACATACTAACGCCTCAATAGTTTTCCCCACAGATTATAAACCATAATGTCCTTCCCCTTCACCCTTCTTATCGGCATCTTCTGTTTTTTCGCTTAGATTTTTCTGGCAAATCCGGCCATGATATTTCTCATAATACGCGCAAATCGAGCCGAGTTATGCTAGATTGGCCCGATGGAACATGAAACTGCTAATTTAATTAAAACCATCTCGGTAATGGCTCTGCCGGTCATCTTCGCCGTAGTGCTACACGAGGTGGCCCACGGCTATATGGCCTCGCTAAAAGGGGATAATACCGCGCGACTGATGGGAAGACTAACGCTTAACCCTTTGGCCCACATAGACTGGTTCGGCACCATTTTGCTCCCTATAATGTTTTATGTTTCCACAGGTTTCCTGTTCGCATACGCAAAGCCCGTACCTGTAAATTTCAGTAATCTGAAAAACCCAAGAAAAGATATGGCGCTGGTGGCGGCGGCCGGCCCGTTTACAAACATACTACTGGCCACGATATCCGCCATTTTGTTCAAAATGTGTATTTGGCTGAGCCCGGAATCGGCAATGGAGCTTTTCTCGCAAGGCGCGGGAATGTCTGACAGCGTGACCAGTGCGTTTATAACGCCGCTCATAA
Source organism: Nitrospirota bacterium (assembly GCA_024278445.1). GTDB lineage: Bacteria > Nitrospinota_A > UBA7883 > UBA7883 > JAJRTC01 > JAJRTC01. The sequence continues at coordinate 4,701 of JAJRTC010000166.1, read as the reverse complement.
TGATGCTTTATTTTTCGGTTATGCTAAACGTAGTATTGGCGGTGATAAACCTTATCCCTATACCGCCTGCGGATGGAGGCAGAATAGCCACGGGGCTTCTTTCAAAAGAACGTGCCGAGGCATATTCCCGAATAGAACCGTATGGCATGATACTTCTTGTCATCATTCTTGTGCTAAATCCACTGGGAATAATCGACTGGACGATACGGCCCCTGATTAACATGATTTTGAGCATACTTCTTTAGAAAAGGTTTTTTTATTCTATGTCGAAAAAACGGGTTCTTTCCGGAATGCAAACCACAGGCAAACTGCACCTTGGCAACCTCTTGGGTGCATTAAACAACTGGGTATCCATGCAGGAAGAATATGAGTGCTACTATTTCGCGGCAGACTGGCACGCGCTATCGAGCAACTACGAAGAAACCGGCAATTTGAAAGAAAACCTTGTCGATATGGGTGTCAACTGGCTCTCAGCCGGTGTTGACCCTGAAAAAAGCGTTCTTTTTATCCAGTCGCTCATTCATGAACATGCCGTTCTTCATCTTCTTTTTTCCATGATAACGCCCATCCCGTGGTTAGAACGTGTGCCAAGCTATAAGGAAAAGATGGAGCAGGTGGCAAACAAAGACCTTCACACTTACGGATTTTTAGGTTACCCGGTTTTGCAGGCGGCGGACATCGTTCTTTATAAAGCTGATTTCGTGCCGGTTGGAATAGACCAATTGCCGCACCTTGAATTAACACGAGAGATTGTCCGCAGGTTTCACGACATTTATAAAGCACAGGTTTTTGTAGAACCGCAACCCAAAATGAGCGAGGTGCCAAAACTTCCGGGAGTGGACGGCCGGAAGATGAGCAAATCATACAACAACGCAATTTATCTTTCAGACACGAAAGATGAAATGTTCAAGAAAATTAAAAATATAATCACAGACCCTGCGCGCGTGCGAAAAACCGACCCGGGCGACCCTGAAAAATGCGTGGCCTATTCGTTCCATAAAGTATTCACACCGACAGATGATAATCTGCAAATCGTGAGCGATTGCAAAACAGCCGCCATCGGGTGCGTGGCATGCAAAAAGAAACTTGCGGAAAACATATTTGCCAGAATAAACCCGCTACTTGAAAAACGGGCATACTGGAACGAACGCAAACCGGAAGTCATAGATATTCTTATGGCAGGAACGGAAAAAGCCCGCACGCAGGCGAAAGAAACGCTTGCCCGTGCAGAGTCGGCGATGAAAATAAACGCAGGCAACCTTATGCCTCAAGTTAAATAACTGCCCACCCTGTTCCTACTTCCCTCACCAGGAGCAATAACACTTTTGAATTCAGCTTCTTACGCATAGCACAATAAAACATCTTTTTTTTGGAAAACGGGTAGATCAGTCCGTCTAATTATTAATGAAGAGCTGTGACCTTAAATACCGGAGCACATGGCAACTAAAATCAAGATCCCGAAAAAATGGTGGACCGTAATCCACCTGCTACTGCTAGCTACCACCGCATGGGTGGCCGCTGGTGCTTTGGATAAGCTTTTTGCAAACCGCATAGAACTGCTGGCCCCGCCTGCCGCGATTAAAAAACAGGCGGCAAGAGTCATTCCAGCCTCGCTCAACCGGGATTATTCATACATCCTGCGACGCAATATCTTCAATTCGCAAAAATCGTATGAGGGTTTTGAAAGCCCCCAGTCCAAAGTTTTGGGCGAACAGGCAAAAATACCTGGTACCGGTGTGCCTAAAACCTCACTTAAACTAAAACTTCTTGGCACTGTCGTTGATCCTGACGAGAAGCAAGCGTTTGCCGTTATAGAAAATAGCGCTGGCACTCAGCAGTTATACAGGTTGTCCGATGTCGTCGGGGAGGCGAAAATAGTCAAAATAGAGCGCAACAGAACACTTTTGAACCACAACGGAAAGGTAGAAGCGCTTGAAGTAGATTTTGCATTAAAAAGTTCATCATCGCCCAGGCAGTCCGGCAGAGGAAAAAGAAATGGCAACGCATCCTCGGAGGTATCAAGAATATCCGAAGGTGAGTATCTTGTTTCAAAACAGTATTTGACATCGCAGATGTCCAACATGAACCGGCTCTTAACGCAGGTGCGGGCTGTCCCTAATCTTAATAAAAGCGGAGCGGCGAACGGGTTCAAACTGTTCTCGATTAAACGGAACTCCATATTTGCAAAACTTGGGCTAAAAAACAGAGACGTAATACAAAGAATAAACGGGGTAGAGCTAAACTCCGCCGAAAAAGGCCTTGAGCTTTTTCAGGCATTGAGAAGCGAAACCTCGTTTGAAGTAGACCTTATAAGAAACTCACAAAAAACCACACTGAGGTTCAACATACAATGACGGAGCAGAAGCCAAAAACGCTTTACATCACATTCATCTTAACGCTGGCCTTAACTCTTGCCGGAACCATACCCTTTTCCGCCACATGTGTCATGGCGCAGGAGACAAAGGCCACGATACGCGCAGATGAAAAAGTCAACATTGATTTTAACGACGTAGACATAAAAGTATTTATAAAATTCATGGCCGAGCTTACCAGACGCAATTTTGTGGTGGACGAAAAGGTTAAGGGTAAAGTCACCATTATCTCGCCTAAAAAGGTGACGCAAAGCGAGGCGATGACCGTTTTTGAATCTACACTGGAAGTGTATGGCTATGCATTGCTGGAAGCCGGGACAGTGACCAAAATTATCCCCGCGACGGAAGCTCGGCATCGCGGGCCGTTTTCCAAAGGACCAGAACAGCCAGGAGACAGGATGGTTACAAGGCTCGTTCCGCTTGAGTATATAGACGCGACAGAACTGGTAAGCACATTAAGGCCGCTCATCCCGCCCACGAGCTTTATAACTTCATACGGCAGAACAAACACGCTAATAATCGCCGATTTTGAGTCAAACATGAAAAAGATTTTGGCGATAATCGGTCAGCTCGATTCAGCGGGGCACGAGGAAATAATAACCGTGGCACAGCTTGAATTCGCCGGTGCAAAAGAGCTTGCCGCCCGTCTTGAAAAAGTATTTGGCAAAGAAAGCCAACAAAGATCAGGAAGGCCAACTCCCGGATCGGCACAAAGGCGGCAAGGCGGGCGGCCAACTCCCCTTGGCACAGGTCGCGACGCGCAGGCACAGATCATTCCTGACGAGCGTATCAATTCCATCATAATAGTGGCAAGCCAGGTGCAAACTCAGGAGATCATGTCACTCATAGAACAACTGGATATAGAGTCACCGCCTGGCAGGGGGAAAATTAACGTTTATTACCTTAAAAATGCAGACGCCGGAAAAATGGCAAAGGTGTTGAACAACATAACGGGTTCTCAGAAAAAACAGAGCAAACGGAGAAAAAACCGGCAAGCCCAGGCCGCCGTGCAACTGCGAAGCGAGGTGCATGTAACACCAGATAAGGCCACCAACTCACTTGTTATCACCGCGTCGATAGAAGACTACGAAATCATAAAGGACGTAATAAAAAAGCTGGACACAAAACGCCATCAGGTGTTCGTTGAAGCGCTTATTATGGAAGTGACAAGCGATGTAACGCGCGAGTTCGGCATAGAGTGGCGCACCACTTCCGACTTTACGGCAGACGGGTTAAAAGCAATCGGCGGAGTAAGCTCCGGCACGATAAACACAGTGGCCCAAAACCCGTTGAACACGGCAAGTGGCCTTACCATTGGTGTGGTTGACGGCATTATAAACTTTGCCGGTAAAGAGTTTTTAAATCTTGGAGCTCTTTTGCATGCCTTGCAGGCGGAAACCGGCATAAACATTCTCTCTACCCCAAACATAATGACAACCAATAACGAGGAAGCAGAGATAATCGTGGCCCAGAACGTGCCATTCGTAACGGGCCAATCGCAAAATACCGGCGGAACTACGTTAACCACCATAGAACGAAAAAACGTAGGGCTAACACTCAGGCTCACGCCGCAAATTACAGAATCAGACGATGTTCGGCTCTCCGTATATCAGGAAATATCGTCGATATCGCCTGCGCAACTTGAAAAGGCGCAAGACCTGATAACATTCACAAGATCCGTTAAAACGACCGTAATTGTTCATGATAAACAAAATATAGTGATAGGCGGCCTCATCCGCGACGACTTGAACGACGTAGAAACAAAAGTTCCGTTTTTAGGCGACATCCCGATTTTAGGATGGCTGTTTAAATCCACCAGCAAGCGGAAGCAAAAAACCAATTTACTTATTTTCCTGCGGCCTCACATCATAAGAAACGAGGGCGACATAGCGACAATAACCGAGCAGAAAAAACAGAAGATGGACTTGGCTCCGTTTAAGAAGCATTTCGAACCTGACGTTTCCAAACTAAAGCCCCCTAAAGAGGATATTCCCAAATCATCAAACCCCTTTGAAGATGATGAGGAAAAAGATTTCTTTTTATAATCATGACCAAAAAAAATGCTGAAAACGTAAAAGATAAAAGAGATTTATCCCTTACGCCGGAAGAGCTTGAAGAGGCCGCAAAATCGTTAGGCTTGTCTGTTATCGATAAAATAGATTTTGATGAGCTGGACCATGAAACCGTTGCTCGTGTTCCGTTTCAGTTTGCCCGGGCCAATTTTGTATTACCTGTAAAGATTGAAGACGAGCGTGTGTTTGCGGCAACATCAAACCCGTTTAACGCTCAAATTCTGGATGACCTACGGCTTATATACGGCCTGCCAGTT
>JAJRTC010000165.1 GCA_024278445.1 Nitrospirota bacterium | reverse complement strand
GTTACGTCGATTCCGTCGAGTTTGGCATAGGGATGAGACAGGTTGTAGGCCGTGACAAATGCGGCGAACAAGGCCAACGCAGTCAGTGCGGCGGAGCCGATGGCAAAACCTTTGCCGATGGCGGCAGTGGTGTTGCCAATAGCATCGAGGCCATCGGTAATCTTGCGCGTCTCAGGGCCAAGCTCGGCCATTTCAGAGATGCCACCTGCGTTATCGGCTATCGGGCCATACGCGTCTACCGACATCGTAATACCAACAGTGGAAAGCATTCCAACGGCGGCTAAACCAATGCCATAAAGTCCTGCAAGCGAATCTGCATAATATGTAGCGATCGCAATAACAACAACCGGCGGGCCAACAGACTCCAACGCCAGCGCAAAACCGGAAATAATTAGTGTGGCAGGACCAGTGCTGGTTGATGCCGCAAGTTTTTTAACGGGGCCGAACATGCCCGTGTAGTATTCGGTTAAAAGCCCTATGGCGACACCTGCAAGACAACCGAGCGCCAAAGCGCCCCACACCGCAGTGCCAAGGCCAAGAATCCATGCGAAAAGAAGCGCGCCTACAAGCATTACGCCAGCGGCGACAAACGCCGTGTAACGCAAAATATCCGCAGGGTTAAGCCCTTTCATCATTTTCATGGAGTTGATACCAAGAACCGACGCACCAAGGCCTATCATGATAACAATGAGCGGATATGCCATGTATGAAGGAGCCAAGGCTCCCATAGTGGCACCTATGGTAATTGTAGCGATAACGGAGCCGACATAAGACTCGTAAATATCTGCGCCAAGACCTGCCGTATCACCAACGCAGTCACCTACGTTGTCTGCAATAACACCTGGGTTCCTTGGGTCGTCCTCAGGAATACCGGCTTCGATTTTACCAACGAGGTCAGAACCGACATCCGCTGATTTGGTGTAAATACCTCCGCCGATACGGGCAAAAAAAGCGATCGATGACGCGCCCATGGCAAACCCTGCAAGGTTCGCAACGGAAGCCACGCCCGCGCTCACATAGAGCAGATAAAAAACACTAACGCCCAGAAGCCCAAGGCTGGCAACGGAAAGGCCCATGATTGCGCCACCTGAAAATGCGACTTCCAACGCCGCGTCTTCACCCTTGTCACGCGCCGCTTCAGAGGTTCTCACGTTTGCGCTTGTGGCGCCTTTCATGCCAACAAAACCGGCCAGCATAGACAGGCCCGCACCCACAATAAAGGCAAACGCCGTGCTACCTGCGATGAATATCCACAACAAGAGAAAAACTATACCGATAAAAACGGCGAGAATAGAATATTCCTTTTTTAAAAACGTCATGGCACCTGTATGGATCATATCCGCAATATCCACCATGCGTTCGTTACCAGGCGACATCCTGTCGATAGTGACATACAAGTTGTAAGCTTTCCACAGGCCAGCCACGGCTAAAAACGGAGCAAAGACCACAAAAAATGTCTGCATTAGCTCTCCTTCCCCATATATAGATTTTTATTCAGTTCGCAAAGTCGTATCATCAAATTTTATTTACCGTACATTAAGAGAAACTTGCTCTCTACAAGTTTTACGGCTTTATTTATAGATTCCCCCAGCACATCGCTATCCTCAGGCCCAAACTCCCCCAAAACATGGTCTGTAACCGCAACCCCCTCAGGCGGACGACCTACCCCAACACGCACACGGCAAAAACCGGCACTTCCCGTTTCGTCTATAATAGAGCGCAGGCCATTATGACCACCATGACCGCCCCCTACTTTATACCTAACGTCCCCGAACGGTATATCAACATCGTCATGAATTACAAGCAGGGCCTCAGGGGAGACACCAAGGTCACCCATCACACCATCAACCGGCCCGCCGCTTAAGTTCATATAAAGCATAGGCTTTATAAACGTAACCTTTTCGCCCTTCACCCCCCCGGTTACACAGGGGGAGCGGTACCTCGTCTCCTTGAGCAAAAGACGAAACCTGTGCAAAAGCCGGTCAAGAACCATAAACCCGACGTTGTGGCGAGTGTTCTCATATTCCAGCCCCGGGTTTCCAAGCCCCGCTATAAGTTTCATGTCACCATGACAATGTAGATGTTATACAAATAACCCAAAAGGCTATTATTTTTTTGCTCCGCCTTCTTCTTTTTTATCATCTTCAGAAGCGTCACCCTCGGCGGTAGAGGCGTCTCCGTCAGCAGTTTCCTCTTTATCAAGCACAACTTTAGGCTCGGCGACAGAGATAACTACGGAATCAGGGCTATCAAGAATCGTCAGGTTTTCACCCACTTTAAGGTCCTTAACTCTCCATGTTTCGCCGATATCAAGATCGGTTATATCAAGCGAAAGAACAGGAATGATATTCTTCGGCAAACACTCAAGCCTCACTCTGTCTTTTGTGACATGCAATTGGCCACCTTTTTCTTTTACGCCTTTCGACACGCCTGTCAACTCTATGTCAACGTCGATCCTGACCGGTTTGTTAACATCGATTTCCAAAAGATCTACATGCAAAAGAAGGTCGGTTATAGGGTGAACGTCAAGGCTCTTTATCATCACATGGCGATCTTTTGAGTCACCTTCAAACTTGGTAAGCAGGATATTGTTCACCCCGCCCTTCACTTCCAGCATTTTCAACAGGTTTCTAGCTTCCACAGTAACGAGAACATTTTCCCCTGCACCATATACGACACCCGGCAATTTTCCTTCTACCCGCAACCTTCTGGCCGGGCCTTTTCTGCCGGCTTTCCTGACTGAACCGGCTAACAACATTTCGCTCATGACTACCTGCCTCTCAACTATATATTTCTAATGATTAATATTCGAACAGGGAACTAACGGACGTTTCCTCATGTATCCTCATGATAGCGTCACCTAAAAGCTGAGCCACAGATAACGTGGTGATTTTGCTACAGCTTTTTCTCTTGCCATCAGTAGCGATGGAATTGGTCACTATGAGTTCTCTTATATCGGAGTCTTCAATTCTCCCCAAAGCCGGGCCAGACAGCACGGCATGCGTACAACAGGCAGAAACGGAGTTCGCGCCCGCGTTCAAAAGAGCCTTGATAGCTTCCGTCAGCGTGCCGGCAGTGTCGACCATGTCGTCTATGATCATCACGTCGCGGCCATCGACTTCGCCTATTATATGCATGGCCTGCGCCACGTTTTTGGCTTCCCGCCGTTTATCTATTATGCCAAGCCCTGTGCCTAAAACCTTTGCATAGGCCCTTGCCCGCTCAACGCCGCCTGCGTCTGGAGAAAAGACAACGAGGTCTTTATAGCTCTGCTTTTTCACATAATCTGTCAGTATCGGGGCGGCATAGAGATGGTCAACCGGAATATTAAAAAAGCCCTGAATCTGGCCTGCGTGAAGATCCATGCTTAACACACGGTCGGCACCCGCCGCGCCGATAAGGTCTGCCACCAGTTTTGCGGTTATAGGAGTGCGAGACTGAACCTTGCGATCCTGCCTCGCGTATCCGAAATATGGCATTACAACCGTGATCCTTCTCGCCGATGCGCGTTTTATCGCGTCTATCATTATGAGAAGTTCCATTAGGTTGTCATTTACGTTAGTAGAGGTGGACTGGACGATAAATACGTCGGAGCCGCGCACGTTTTCTTGTATCTGGACGAAAATTTCGCCATCGGAAAAATTTGTAAGTTCACGCTGGCAAAGGGAGATATCAACAGACGAAGCGATCTGCTCGGCAAGCTCCTCGTTGGAGCGTCCACTTATCAAAACCAACCTGTTACTGTTGCTGTAGTTCATCTTTAATTACACGGTTTCCACAAAAAAACTATAACTATATAAAAAATATGCGCTATTCTGGCTGGGGCGGCAGGATTCGAACCTGCGCATGCGGGAATCAAAATCCCGTGTCTTACCGCTTGACGACGCCCCATCATCAATCAGGCAAAGCGTCTATTATACCCACAGCTCTCGCTAAGAGTCCAGACGCTGAAAAGCTCTAAATTATACATCCTGAAAAGCTTTTTTCAATGACTAAATAAAAGCGGGGCTAAATGACAGGAGAGAAATGGCAAAACAGAAGGGTTTTCGCAGAATAGGCTTTAATTACAACAAGTTACCATTATTTCCTCAATTCTTCGTACATTTTCTTGAGCAAACGCAAAATATCTTTGTTGTAGCCCCCCTGCCTGCTCTCTATAACTTCTATGTAGTTTTTTCTAAGGTGACGCGTAAAACTTCCCCTTATCCGGCTAAAAACAGGGCCTATTACAGATCGATGCGAAAACTCCCTGTATTTAACCCTCACCTCCGCCCGATCCTCCAGATTATCAATACACTCAGGTAACGTACTGCCCGATTCCAACGGGCTCATCTCCCCACCGGAACCGATAGAAGAGAGCCACGAGCTAAACGATTCTTTTGCGATAACAAAACGCCTGTCAGTTTTGGATCTGTCTCCAAGCCTCGCCCAAAGGGGGCGGATTTCAGTTTTTCGTAACGTATCGATAAGGTTATCTACGATCTTTTCCCATTTAAAATTATCAAGAACATATTGCCGTCCCTTAGCACCCATAACGGAGGCGCGCGCACGATCGGAGACTACGGCCTCAACCGCTTTTAAAAATTCGTCGTCCCCCTCATAGAGAAACCCGCCGCCGCATTTGAAAATGTGTTCCCGTGCCACGTTGCACGCAGAACTTGCGAGAACGGGCCGCCCCTGAAGCCACGCTTCCATCATTACGATTGAAAAGCTCTCCCTGTCAGACGGCAAAACAAAAGCGGAACAGGCGACAAACGCGTCTATTTTATCTTCCTCTGAAAGAAAACCTAAATAAGTCGCCCCCGGAACAGGCGTACGGCTCAAAGGCATATCGCCACGGCCCGCCAAAACCAGTTTTACGTCACTATCGCTATTTGCCCTGAAACTTTCAAAATTGTCCAAAAGGTCAGGGATGTTTTTTTCCCGCTGAAGGCGCCCTACATACAAAATAAAGTCACCATCTATTTTATATTTATTCCTGAACCTCTCGGCGTTTCCCGTGGCGTCAACTTCCACACCTTCGCCAATAACAAACATTCCGGGGTTTTTTATTTTTATAGCCCGCTCGGCTAAACGTTTTTCCGCCACGGTATTAAAAAAGACACCCGCCATCCACTGCGCGTTCTGGTTTAAAAGGGCAAGATAGGCTAGCGGCTCGTCGTGATAACAGGGAACGAGAAAGCTTTTTTCAGGTGCAACCTGACTACCCCAGAAAGTGGTTCCGTAGAGGTATGGCATAAAAAACAGGAAATCATAATTATCTGAATTTTCCTTAAGGTAAAGTTCCATCGCCTGCGACCTTACGCTGTTTCTCATCCATTCAGTCTCCTCGCCCCAGGAAAGTTCTCTATCCATATTGATCTTATGGCCGATCATATGATGTTTCGTCGGGTCAAGGTTTTTAAGCGGAAACCGTCTCACAGGAAGGCCGTCACAATCGGACATTCCTTCTTTGAGGTTATTGTTCCAGTCGTTCATGCTGTCTGTTTGCGTCGTAATGATCTCGGCATCATGCCCTGCTGTTATCAGGCTTTGGGCCAACGCTCCGGCATGGTTTTCGGCTCCTCCGCCGCTCTGTTTTTCGTATCGCGGAACAACGACTCCAAACTTCAACTTTTCTTTTTCCGCTTTTTGTGGAGCCGGGCGCAAGAGCATGGAGAGTTTGAGTTTGAAATCATCTTCGGAGGCAGGGTCAAACAGGAGCGATGCGTAAAAAATTGTCTTTTTAAAAGACTCAAGCCCCGGCGCGATGATGGGTAACCCGGTAGCCGAGGCCCATCTGACAGCGGGCCAAACTGAAGGATCATATTCCGGGATAACCAGAAACGCCCTTGAGGGAACCTCGTTTGGAAAAGCCGCACCCACAGAATCAGTTTTTACATTTGCAAGCCAGGGGTGAGCGTTAAATATGTCAGGAACAAAAATTTTGCCTTCGCCATCACCATGCGTAATTTGCGAACTTTCCCATTCTCCTTCGTATGCCAGCATTACCATGCGAGCCTTAACAGGCCTTACAACTTTTTTAAAAAGCCTTACAGATTCCAGATCATGAACTATAACCGTGGTGCTATCAATAAGATAAAAAGGATATTCATGAAAACCAGTTTCGTATTTTCTGTCGTAATGAAAATCGATAACAACTTTTTCGGCGGGCATGTTTTCAATATCCCGTTCAACGCCGCCCGCATCTTCGAAATTTATAATAACAAGGTCGGCAGGAAGGTTTAGCTCTTCCAGGCTCCCGACACGAACACTCCACCCGGCTGTTTCAAAGAGGGAAACATATGCATCGGTAAAGCCGTAATCGCTCCCGGATTTTATAACCGTAACGTTTTTGTCGTTCACCTGACCATTTTCTAAAGCGGGGTTTTTATTGAACAATTTCATGCGGTGACAACTATATCATAATGTTGAAAAAATGATGGCCTGATCGTCTATAATGACCGGATGATAGATATTAAACAGATCGAAAGCCACGGCCTTACCACAGACGAGTTCGACCTTGCGCTTGAAATATTAAACCGTATGCCGAATATGCTGGAGTTGGGCGTATTTTCGGTTATGTGGAGCGAGCATTGCTCGTATAAAAGCTCAAAAATCCACTTGGGCAAATTCCCGACCGACGGCCCGCAAGTGATAGAGGGCCCCGGCGAAAATGCGGGCATCGTAGACATCGGTGACGGTTTGGCCGTTGTATTTAAAATGGAGTCGCACAATCATCCGTCTTATATAGAACCGTATCAGGGAGCGGCAACAGGTGTTGGCGGCATTCTGCGCGACATTTTCACTATGGGCGCAAGACCCGCAGCGTCGCTAAACTCAATAAGGTTTGGTGAGATTAGCCACCCCAGGACTAAGTATCTGGTAGACGGTGTTGTTGCCGGAATAGCGGGGTATGGCAACTGCGTAGGCGTCCCTACGATAGGCGGAGAAACCGTGTTTCACAAAAGCTATAACGGCAATTGCCTTGTTAACGCATTCAATCTTGGCATAGTTAAAAAAGATAAAATTTTCCTGGGCAAAGCTGAAGGTGCGGGAAACCCAGTAATATACGCGGGTGCCAAAACCGGACGGGACGGCATC
>JAJRTC010000164.1 GCA_024278445.1 Nitrospirota bacterium | reverse complement strand
TAAGGGTGGTAAGCAGAACCAGAAGCATGGAGATTCCATCCACGCCCATATGGTAGGTGATGCCAAAATCGGGGATCCAGTTATACTGCTCCTCAAACTGCATCTCGTGCGTTTGTTCAAACGCGAAGAAAAGCGGGAGCGACAACAGGAAAGTTATGATAGTGGTAGTTAACGCCACACCTCTAATAAGGTCACGGCTATCCTTGTCGATAAGAAGGATGATGAACATCCCCACAAGCGGGGTGAATGTAATAACGCTAAGTAACGGAAAATCCATCTAAACCCCTATCGCAAGAAGCCAGAACCCGATAAGGAACACACAGCCCGCCACCATGGCCAGGGCGTAGTTCCGAATAAGGCCGGTTTGCGTCAGGCGGGCGGTGGAGCCAATTTCCTTCACCATAGCCGCTAACGCGTTAACAAAACCGTCGATTATCTTGACGTCAAATATTTTCCATAAAAAATTGCGCGAAATACGAACTGCCGGGTTAACGAACAAGGCGTCGTATAACTCGTCGATGTAATATTTATTTTTCATGGTCACATATATTTTATGAATCAGGCCTTCCTTGTTAGCCATCGCTGTCGCCGCCTCAGGTTTCGTTTGGTAGAAGTGCCTCGCCGTCAATATGCCGGCAACGGCAACGCCAACGGAGAGCCCCATCAGGATTAGCTCAACCATAAGCGACGGGTGCGGATGCTCCGGTGCGCCGACGGTGTTGAACATCGGCGCCATAAAATTATTCAAAGCGTGCGCCCCTTTAATGATCGGGAACCCGAAGAAGCCGCCAATCACCGCAAGAAAAGCCAACACCAGCAGTGGAACAGTCATTACATATGGCGATTCATGCACATGGTCACGCACATGTTTATCTTCTGCGCGAAGCTCGCCCGCAAAAGTCATGTAATAAAGCCTGAACATATAAAACGCCGTAAGCGCCGCCGCAACGGTTGCCAGGAACCAGAAAAAGAAATGCCCCGACGTATGCCCCATAAACACGCTTAACAAAATTTCATCTTTAGAGAAAAATCCTGCAAAAAGCGGAATGCCCGCAATGGCAAGAGTGGATATCAAAAACGTTAGGTGCGTTACAGGCATTTTATCTTTTAACCCGCCCATCTGACGCATATCCTGCTCGCCAGACATGCCATGAATAACGGAGCCGGAACCCAAAAACAAACAGGCCTTGAAAAACGCATGCGTCATAACATGGAACACCGCCGCGACATACGCCCCGACACCGCAGGCTAAAAACATGTAACCCAACTGCGAAACGGTGGAATAGGCCAGCACTCTTTTAATGTCGTTCTGGTAAAGGCCCATCGTTGCCGCAAACACGGCTGTGAACGCCCCTATCATCGCAACGGTAACCATAGACACCGGCGCCAAGTTGAACAACACGGCGCAACGGCAAACCATATACACGCCAGCCGTAACCATGGTGGCCGCGTGAATGAGCGCGGAAACAGGCGTTGGGCCTTCCATGGCGTCTGGCAACCATGTGTATAACGGAACCTGGGCCGATTTACCGACAGCTCCCAAAAACAGCAATAGCGTTATACCGGTAACGGCAAAGCCGCCATATTCAAGCGTCGCGTTTGCCGCAGTGAAAACGGTTGTATAGTCAATGGAACCAAAAATTGTGAAAATCCACATTATGGCGAGCAGGAATCCGAAATCGCCGACCCGGTTCATGATAAAAGCTTTTTTGCCGGCGTCAGCCGCTGAATCTTTATCGTAGTAATACCCGATGAGAAGATAGGAACAAAGGCCAACCCCCTCCCACCCGATAAACATAAGCAGGAAGTTGTTGCCAAGGACAAGCAAGAGCATGGAAAACATGAAAAGGTTAAGATATGAAAAATATCTTGGGTAACCGTCTTCATGCCTCATGTAGCCGATGGAGTAGATATGAATCAGAAAGCCTACACCCGTAACGATAAGTAGCCAGATACCAGACAAAGGATCAAGCTGTATTCCCGCTTCCGCTACAAAGGAACCAGATTCTATCCATGTGAAAAGAACGTTTTCATAAACTCTGTATGCCGGGTTTTGAGAGATAAGCCCCGCAAACGCCAAAACGGCAACGAAAAATGAAAGACCGGTAGAACCGCACGCAACGGCCCCGATAACAGGCTTAGACAAATACCGCCCGAAGACGCCATTAATGATCGAGCCTAAAAGGGGAAGTATCGGCACAAGCCAGATGTTCTCAAGCCCCCAGGTTAAACCCATCGTTCCTACCCCTTCATAAGGTTGACTTCGTCTACGTCAACCGTTTCGCGGTTTTTAAACATTGCAAGCGCAATAGCAAGCCCCACGGCCGCTTCCGCCGCCGCCACGGCCATCACCATGAACACAAAAACATGGCCGGACATATCATTCAAGTAATGCGAAAACGTGATAAACACAAGGTTGCCCGCATTAAGCATAAGCTCTATCGACATCATCACAACAATCACGTTCCGCCGGGTTAAAACACCCGCAACGCCGATGACGAATAAAATCGCCGATAACGCAAGAAACTGATTGGCCGCTAACGCGCTTTCCATTTTTTAATTTACTCTCGTCACACAAATATCGTTATTGCCACGGTAAATCATCTCATCCTCGTTTTTGCAAGTGCAACCGCGCCCACCAGGGCCGCAAGCAACAGCACGGATACAATCTCAAACGGTAAGATATAATCGGTATATAAAAGTGTTCCAACACCCGCAGTAGAGCCGAAACCCTCAGCCAGTTTAGTAGCTGACGGTGCATCGTATGAAGCTATAAGCGGGACAAACAAAACACCCAGCACAACAACAAAAAAAAGCTGGGTAGCCATATCGCCAACGGATCTCAAGCCCGCTTTTTCCCGCAGGTTCAAAAGCATGATGACGAAAACAAACAGCACCATTACGGCCCCTGCATACACAAGAATTTGCAAAGCGGCTATAAGATGCGCGGACAACAGCGCAAAAAGCCCGGCCAGGCAAAACATGACGCCTATCAAGCAGACGGCGGAATAAATAGCCTGCCTCGCCATTATCATCATCAGCCCAAAAGCCACGGATAGCGTGGCGAACAGGTAAAAAAGAAGAGTTTCCATCTTTTAGTATCTGCCCTTGTTAAAATATTTTTCCCGCAACACTTTTATTCTCTTTTTGAGACTTTTTTCAGACCGCAGTAAATCTTCTTTTGTGTAAATCATCTTCGCCCTGTCATACTCGCATATATCCTGCCACTCGCCACTCATAACGATAGCCTCTTTAGGGCATGCTTCCTCGCAAAGGCCGCAAAAGATACAACGGGAGCCGTCGAGTATATACGAAACCGGATACCGCTCGCCATCGCCCCGCTCCGCGCCGATGATGCTTATACAGTTAGCCGGGCAGGCAACCTCGCAAAGGCCGCAGGCTACACATTTTTCGAGCCCGTTCTCATCCGCCACAAGCACCGGCCTGCCACGATATGCGATAGGCACGTTCGGCAGTTCTTCAGGGTAGTAGAGGGTTTGAATCTTCCTCTCCCTGCGTCCGCCAAAAACCTCCAGCGCGTTGCCCAAGAGGTTAACGGCAAAGTGCTTCAAGGTAATAGACATACCGCGAAGAATCTCAGGGATATACATCTTCTCCCACAGTGTGAGATCGACGCTCCTGTTTACCTTTTTAACTGTTGTAGCCATTTTTTTTTCCAAACTATGGCGTCGGCATGATTCCCGCGAGAATCAAAACACCGACAATCAATATCCAAACAAGTGACAAAGGAAGAATCATCTTCCAGCCAAGTTTCATTATCTGGTCATACCTGAACCGTGGAAGCGTCCACCGTATCGTCATCTGGATGAAAATAAGCACGACGACTTTTACGATAAACACGGTAAACCCAATAACAGCGGCAACAAGGTTAGCCACGTTCGGGCCAAAATCCATCAGGTAATTAACAATATCCTGCACGGAGATAAACGGAATCTGGTGCCCGCCGAAGAACATCACAACGCATAAAGCGGAGATAGTTACGACCTCGATAAATTCCGCAGTCCAGAATATGACGAACTTCATGCCGGAATACTCAGTGAAGTAACCGGCCACAAGTTCAGACTCCGCCTCCGGTATATCGAACGGAACTCTTTTGTTTTCGGCAACCGCACAAGCTAAAAACAGTATAAAGGCAGGCCAGTGCCAGATAATTCCCCAATGGAAGAAATTCTCCTGCTTGGCGACTATTTCTACAAGAGAGAGGCTCTGGTAATACATCACAAGCCCGATGATGGTAAGCCCCATCGTTACTTCATAAGAAAACATCTGCGCCGCCGCGCGAAGCCCGCCCAACAACGACCAGTTATTATTAGAGGCCCATCCGGCGAGAACAACGCCGTAAGTTGCGATAGATGAAATAGCCAGGACAAAAAGAATTCCAACGTCAAGATCGGCTATAACGAGGTTTACGTCATGCCCCCACAACACATAGTGCCCGCCAAACGGTATAACGGCAAAAGTGACAAGCGCCGGTATCATGGCGATCAGCGGAGCGATGGTGTGTAAAAGTTTATCCGCCCCGCGAGGTATAAAATCTTCTTTAAATATAAGTTTTATGGCATCGGCCAGAGAGTGAAAAAGCCCGATAACCGTGAAACCAAAAATATCGGCGCGGTTGGCACCAATACGATCTTGCATAACGGCAGACTGTTTGCGCTCAACCCATGCGAGCATAGGCGCAAAAAAGCCTATGTTCATGCCAAGCACTATGGCGATTTTCACCATGGTCTCGATCAGGTCGGGCAGGTAAGCGCTCATCTGTCGCACTCCCCGCCGATGAGGTTTATCATGTCAAACGTAGGGATAAGGTCGGCCACGAAAGCGCCTTTCATAAGCTCAGGCAAAACGGATGTCAATGCGAACGACGGTGCCCGCACGCGGCATTTCACAGGGTTTCCCCCACCGTTCGACACGAGGTAAAACCCAAGCTCGCCATTCGGCGCCTCGACCGGAAAATATACTTCACCCTTCGGAACGGGGATGCCGCCGATATTATCTTTAAAATGGAATATCAGGGATTCAATCCTCGTTCCGGTATCGTCTTTTGACGGCTGACGTTTTTTAGGGTCGTCCACGTTGATTGGCCCGTCCGGCAATTGCTCAAGACACTGCTCGATTATGCGCATCGACTGTTTTATTTCCTCCATCCGCACTAGAAAGCGGTCGAAGTTATCGCCTGTACTTCCCACCGGAATCTCAAAATCCACACGATCGTAAACAAGGTAAGGGTTAGCGCGTCTAACGTCGTATGGCACACCGGTAGCCCTCAGGCACGGCCCGGTAAAACCCCACGCCACGGCGTCTTTTTCACTTATGCCGCAAACGTCGCGCATCCTGTCGATGAAAATTCTGTTCTTTGTGAGCAGTTTGTTAAAGTCGTCCCAAAGTTTTCTATTCTTCGTAAAAACGCCCTTGAGGTGGTTTTCAAAGCCGTCGGGAAGGTCGTTTGTAATTCCGCCTATGCGAACATAGTTATGCGTAAGCCTCGCACCGCAAACGGACTCCAAAACATCCCATATAAAATCGCGCGCCTCAACGAAGTATATGAACGCGGTCAACGCGCCAAGCTCCAGGGCGGACGCACCCAAGTTTGTGTAATGGCCGGAAAGACGCGCAAGCTCGCAAACTATCGTTCTTATATACTGGCACCGTTCGGGAGCTTCTATTCCCATTAGCTTTTCGACGGCTAAGGCGTAACCTACGTTATTTATAACACTTGCGGTGTAGTCTAACCTGTCGGTATAAGGGAACACGCCGGTCCAGTTTTGCGCTTCGCACTCTTTTTCAAACGCGCGATGGAGATAACCTATCTCCACGTCACAATGTTCTATCGTTTCACCATCCAGCGTTAACAGGAACCGTACAGTGCCATGTGTGGCAGGGTGGGACGGCCC
>JAJRTC010000163.1 GCA_024278445.1 Nitrospirota bacterium | reverse complement strand
TAATCAGACTATCGGAAGGATAAAAGGGCGATGATATTTATGAAACTTCCACGCTTATTCAGAAAACCGGTTCCGTTTCTTTTTTGCACTTTTTTTCTGGCGTTTGCGGTTTTACTTAACATAAGTAGCGCAAAAACCAATGACAGAGCTATAACAATATTAGGCGAAATAGATGACATGTGGCGGGGTGAGTCATCAAAAGCAGTTGTCTCCATGAAAGTTAAAACAGCCAACTACACACGCACGATGAAAATGGAGGCTTGGTCTAAAGGTAAGGATAAAACGCTTGTCCGTATTACTTATCCTTTAAAGGAGAAGGAACCACGACATTAAAATCTGGCGAGAGCATATATACCTATCTTCCAAAAACAGACCGTACAATACGCCTAACCTCCGGCATGATGACAGGTTCGTGGATGGGAAGCCATTTTACGAACGACGACCTTGTGAAAGAATCGAGGCTTACCGATGACTATAATGTTTCCATCGCCTTTGAAGGAATGCGCGACGGGCAGGATATTATAGAGTTTATACTGCTCCCTAAAGAGGACGCCGCCGTTGTGTGGGGCAAAATCGACCTTATAGTTATTGCCGGGAAAAACATCCCACTGCGTGAGGTCTATTATGACGAAGATATGGAGCCTGTCCGCGACATTATTTTCGACAAGGTGAAAAACCTTGGGGGGAGGGAGATTCCTTCAGTGATGATAGTTCTGCCAAAAAACAAACCTTCTGAGTTTACCGAACTTGTTTATGAGACGATGGAGTTCGGCAACCCGATTGACGATTCTTTTTTCTCCCTGTCGAGGTTAAGGCGAAGGTAAGGCAATGAATATCATGGCAATGGCTTTGCGTAACGTTTTAAGAAACCGTCACAGGACATTTACCACTGTGTTAGCCATGGCATTTGCGGCTGGGCTTATGATCTTCTACGCTTCCCTTACGGAAGGGCTTGTCGATTCTATGGAAAGAAACGCCGTTGGGGTTAGTGTTGGCGAAATACAAATACATGCGGAAGGGTATAGGGACGACCCTGACCTTTATAAACGAATTGAAAACTATTCTGAACTCATCAAAAAACTTGAGAACAAAGGTTTTAAAGCTGTGCCAAGGTTGTACGGGTTCGGCCTTGCGGCGGCTAAAAATACATCTTCCGGGGTGATGATAGAAGGAGTGGATCTTAAAAGAGAGCCGCTCGTTACAACTCTTAATCTTCATATATTAAAAGGCGCATGGTTCTCCGGCGACAACCCGAAAGAAGTTGTTATAGGTCGAAAGCTTGCGCGTTCGCTAGGTGTTGGCATTGGTGACGAGGTAGTGGTATTAGGGCAGGCGGCGGACGGCTCCATGGCTAATGATCTTTTTTATGTTCGCGGGATACTAAAATCTGTAGGTGAAAAAATAGACTTGGGCGGTTTTTTAATTTATGCGCCTGCGTTTCGAGAGCTTATGGTGTTGCCGCACGGCACGCACGAAATAGCCGTGGCAAGGCAAGGCACCGGGACAGATTTAAAAGATGCCGTTATGACAGTTTCAAAAATAGCCTCAGGATACGAAACCAGAAGTTGGCGTGATTTGATGCCGGTTCTGGCCAGAATGCTGGATATCTCCAAGGCGTCGCTTCTTGTTATGCTTTTTATCACTTACATCGCCATAGGCATGGTTGCGCTAAACTCAATGTTGATGAGCGTTTTTGAGCGGATACGCGAGTTTGGCATAATGAAAGCCATCGGTGCGGAGCCGTTTGTGATCGTTAAAATTATTTTCACAGAGGCGGTAGTCCAGGTGTTTGCCGCGTCTATTTTAGCGGTAGCTTTTGGTGTTCCTGTCTCCTTGTATTATGAAACTCACGGCATAGATTTAAGCCAACTTACAGGCTCCAGTACGCTTGCCGGAATAGGTGGTGTGGCTTTCGATTCGATCTGGTATTGCCATGTAACACCCTTCACGGTTACTGCGCCGCTTCTCATTATGACGACATTTGTGCTTGCCGCAGTGATTTACCCCGGCGTCAAGGCGGCTCTTATCCGTCCAGTGGAAGCACTTCACCATATATGAGGAAAACATGTCTTTAGTAAAAATGGCATGGCGGAACCTGTGGCGCAGGAAACGGAGGACGCTTATAACCGCTTCGTCTGTCGCCTTCGGAGTTTTCCTCTCTGTTACCTTTACGGCTTCAGGAGACTATGGCTATACGAACATGATAGACGCAAGCGCCAAAATGGGGTTTGGCCATATAACCGTGGAGCCTGAAGGGTTTAACATGACTCCGTCGCTTCAGAAAAAGATAAGTGATGCCAATATCATACGGGAAAAAGCGTTAAAGGTTTCAGGTGTTACCTCTGCCATGACGAGGATTACCGGGCAGGCGATGTTTTCGTCTGCGGTCAAAAGTGTGGGTGGTCTTTTTATAGGTATAGACCCGGCTCAAGAGCTGGGTGGCTACAATGTTTTTATCGATTCAATCGTTGAAGGTGGACTTTTTAAGACCAGAAAAGGCCGAGGGGCCGTTATCGGTTCCAAGGTCGCCGAAAAACTTAAAATCCGTATCGGCAAGAAGCTTGTTTATACCGCAACAGACGTAAATGGCGAGATAGTTAGTGCCATGGCCCGCGTTACCGGTATTTTTAAAACGGGCGTAGCCGCAGTTGACGGCTCCATGATTTTGCTACCTATTGACACTATTCGTAAAGCGTTGAAGTATGGTGCTTCAGATGCCACGATGGTTTCTATCATGATTGCAGACCAGCGGAATGTGAAAAAAATCAGGCACAATATAGAGTCAGCCATCACCGCTGATGGAACGGAGACACTCACATGGAGCGAAACGCAGGCCGATATATCCGCCGTCGTAGCCATCGACCGTTCTATGAATTATCTTTTTCAGGTTCTTATAGGGCTTATGATATCAGCTGGTATCTTGAACACAATAATGATGGCTGTGCTAGAGCGGCAACGTGAGTTCGGCATAATGTTGGCAATCGGTATGTCGCCATCCCGCCTTTTTAACCTAGTGCTGGCAGAATCTGCCTGGCTCGGTTTTTTAGGGCTTGCGCTGGGTATTTTAATTACGACGCCGTGGTTTATTTATATGAGCGAAACGGGTATCGACTTAAGCTCCCTTATGGAAGAGGGGGCGGACCTCGGCGGAGTTTTGGTAGACCCTGTGATGAAATTCAGGCTATACAAAGAGAGTGCCGTGGCGATACTTTCAGGTGTGTTTACATTAACGATTTTATCCGGGCTCTACCCTGCGTGGAGGGCCGGCAAGGTGCCGCCCGCTGAAAGCATAAAAACGATATGACGTTTAACGATAAGGGAATATAAATGAAACACTCATTTCCGTGGATTCCTACGATAATTATGGGAATCATCGCGTTGGGACTTACGCTCATGGCATATTTACGCGGTGAAGGCGAACACCTCTCCGGCCTTAAGGTTGCGTCCAACCTAATTATGGCCGTTGCGCCGCTTTTGATATTCGCGCTCATAGTTGCGGGGATGATACAGGTTCTTGTTCCTTCGGCGTTCGTGGCGAAATGGGTTGGTGGGGATTCCGGCTTTAAAGGAATACTTTTAGGTTCCGTCGCCGGGAGTTTAACGCCCGGTGGCCCGTTTGTATGCTTGCCATTGGCGGCAGGTTTTACAAAGGCCGGCGCAAGCTCTGGCGCTATCGTGGCTTATCTTACTGCGTGGGCGCTTGTGGGTGTGTCACGGATTCCGCTTGAAGTTGGCATTCTGGGGTGGAAACTTACCGCCGTCAGGTTTGCCAGCACTCTTATTCTCGCGCCGATAGCCGGGCTTATCGCGCAACTGTTTTTTAGCTCTGTTAATTTGAAGAATTGAAGGACGGCTTATGAGAGAAGAAGTGTGGAAAAGGGAGGATGTTGCGCGAGAGTTTCTTGAAGGAACCCGTGGAGCCATTCCGTTGGCAGAAGAACAGATAAATGTGATATTAAATCTCATTAAGGCAGAAAAACCTCAGCTTGAAAATTTTCTTGATCTGGGTTGTGGTGACGGAATTCTGGGGCGGGCGATCTTTTCCGCTTTCCCCGATAGTTATGGCGTTTTTGCCGATTTTTATGAACCGATGCTAAAAGCTGCGGCAAAGAAATTGGGTGCTGGCAAAAACTCATATTTGCTGGCTACTTCTGATTTTTCAAATGATGACTGGGTCTTGGCGGTAAATAACAATGTGCCTTTCGATCTGGTTGTTTCCGGCCTTGCTATTCACCATCAACCTGATGAACGCAAAAAAAAGATTTATGAGGGAATATATGAGTTGCTTAAACCGGGTGGCATTTTCTTGCACCTGGAACATGTGAGACTGAATTCTAACTGGGCTACGAACATGTTTAAAGAAAACTTGCATGATTTACTATATGAATTTCAGAAGAGTGAAGGTGGCACCAAGTCAAAAGATGAAGTAGTGAAGGAATTTAATAAACGTCAGGATAGCAACATTCTTGCGCCCGTTGAAACCCAGTGTGAGTGGTTGCGCTCTATCGGGTTTGAACAGGTTGATTGCTTCTTTAAATATTTTGAGCTGGCCATTTTGGGCGGATTAAAACCACAGTCTTCTTCTGTTTTATGAAATGACCGAGAACCTGATCGTCCAAACAAAAAATGTAACTCGTCTGTTCCGGCAGGGGAAGGTCGAGGTTACGGCTGTAGACGGGATCACTCTTGATATTGAAAATGGTGCGTTTGCCACGCTGTGCGGGCCGTCAGGCTCTGGCAAAACCACGCTTTTAAATATGATCGGTGCGTTAGACGAGCCAACGGATGGAACGGTTACGCTTGAGAACAAAAAGTTAAAGGAGCTGTCACGGTCTGAGTTATCAAAACTCAGGCGCGATAGAATAGGCTTCGTGTTTCAGGCATATAACCTTATCCCTACCTTAACGGCGTTGGAAAATGCTGAGTTTACGCTTGCTCTGCAGAACGTTGAAAAGGGAAAAAGGCGTGAGATGGTTTTGGAGATATTTAACGATGTCGGGCTCTCCGGGCTTGAAAACAGAAAACCTGATGAGCTTTCAGGCGGGCAACAGCAAAGGGTCGCCATAGCACGCGCCATAGCGTCGTCGCCGGCTATTGTGCTTGCCGACGAGCCTACGGCAAATGTTGATTCTGCTACCGCCGATTCACTGCTTGACCTGATGGAAGCTCTAAACAATAACAAAGGTGTTACCTTTCTTTTTTCTACGCACGACCAAAGGGTGATAGACAGGGCAAGGCGGGTTATAACGCTGAAAGATGGGAAACTTTTTTCAGATGAAACAATGGTGTAAGCTTGATGGGCCGTATCTTTTTTCTCCTGATTATTCTCGTCCCCACAACCTCCTTTGCTTTTTACCAGTTCGATGACTCGAAAAACTCAATTGATGCACGCGGATTTTTGCGGGTTGCAGGGTGGGCGACCCAAAACCCGAATAACGAGTTTTTGTATGAAGATGATAATGACGCAGGAATATATGGCCTTGCCCGTTTACTTGTAGACGCAAAGCTTGGCGATAGCGTCCGGTTTGAATTTAACGCTTACGAGTTTTATAGCTCATCTGCCCTCGAATGGACGCAGAGGAACGATAAAAAGAAGAATGCGGCTTTTACCATTGATCGTATGAACGTCGCCGTATCGTATGATCGGTTAGACGTTACGATAGGCCGCCAGCCGATAAACTTGGCTACGGTCTATTATTTTACGCCGAACGATTTTTTTGCGCCATTTTCTGCAAGTACCTTTTACCGAGTATACAAACCGGGGGTAGACGCTATTCGGGCAGAGTTTCGCGCAGGGATGTTAACGCAGATTACGCTTGTCGGCGTTTTAGGTTACAAGAATGACGCAGGTGAGCTTTCCGGCTGGAGCGATGAAGTCGCTACGAATAAAAGCTCGACTATTGGGCGTATCACCACTGTGGTTAACGATTACGAGTTTGGCCTGTTGGGCGGAACCGTGAGCGGTGACAATGTAATAGGCGGCTCATTTCAGGGTGAGTTTTTTGGAACCGGTTTGCGTGTGGAGGGGAATTTCAGAGAGCGGGACGATGGAAATACTTCCGAAATTTCGGCGGAGCTTGAC